>NZ_JBFBDY010000375.1:0-6211 GCF_040683475.1 Kitasatospora sp. NPDC093558
GGTCAGGCCCGTTGGCGCGACGCCGCGCGGGTGCCGCCGGGGCGCGAGCCCGCCGAGCTCGGCTTCTGCGCCTCGGGCGGCGGCATCCGCTCGGCCTGCGTCACCCTCGGCGCGCTGCAATCGCTGCGGCCCTGGCTCAAACGGGCGCGGTACCTGGTCTCCGTCTCGGGCGGCGGCTACGCCGTCGGCGCGATGCAACTCGCGCTCAGCGACTCCGCGCCCGGCAGCCCGGTACGCGCCGTCTCCGGCCTCACGGCCGACACCGTGCTGGAGCCGGGTTCCCCCGAGGAGGACCACCTCCGCCGCCACAGCAAGTACATCGCCGACGGCTCCGGCGAGTGGCTGATCGCGCTCGGCACCCTGCTGCGCGGCGTCATCTCGGCGTTCACGCTGCTGCTCGCCGCCGTCCTGGTGGTCGGCCTCGGGCTCAGCCGGTTCTACCGACTCGTGCCGGTCACCGGGCTGGACGGCCTGGCGGCGGCCGGGCTGCGCACCGGCGGGGCGGGATCGCCCGGGGCGCCGGTGTTCCGCGCGCCCGCCGTCACCACCCTGGCCGTTCTGCTGGTCACCGCGGCCGTGTGCTGGCTGCTCGCGGTGCTCGCGTTCCCCCCGTTCGGCTGGGACGCCCTGCTCCCGCGCACGCTCCGCCGGCTCTTCCAGGGCAGCCTCGCCCTGGCCGCGCTGGTGGCCGTCGGCGTCCTGGCGGTGCCCGCGCTGGCGTGGAGCGCGGTGCGGCTCCAGGCCGCGCTGGCGGCAGGCCCGCGGCTCACCGGTGCCGGGCTCAGCCTCACCGTCGTGCTCAGCTACCTCGGACTGCTGCTCGGCATACTCTGGCGCGACCGCCGGACGATCCGCCGGGGCGCGGCGGCGGTCGCCGGGGTGATGCGCGGGGCCGACCGGCTCGGCGGGAGCCTCACCGCCAACCTCCCCCAGTACGTGGTGGTGTGGGCGGCGCTGGCCGTCCTGTCGGCGGGGGCGCTGCTCGCGCTCGGCTGGGCGGTCGCCACCGGATCCGCGTGGCCGACGGCCGTCCAGGTCGGGCTGCCGCTGGTGCTGGGCGCGGTCGGGCTCAACCTGGACCAGACGTGGATGAGCCTGCACCCGTTCTACCGGCTGCGGCTGGCCACGGCGTTCGCGGTCCGCCGGGTCGCCGAGGGCGGCGCGGTGGTGGCCCGGCCGTACGACTTCTTCCGCGAGGAGACGTGGCTCAGCCACTATGCCGCCCGGCACCCGGACTTCCCCCAGGTGATCTTCTCGGCGGCGGCCAACCTCTCCGGGGACACCCGCACTCCGCCCGGCCGGCGGGCGGTGTCCTTCACGCTGTCGCACGACTACGTCGGCGGCCCCGACGTCGGCTACGCCCGCACCGACCTGCTGGAGCAGCGCACGCGGCGGCACGTCGCCCGGGATCTCACCGTGCAGTCGGCGATGGCCGTCTCGGGGGCGGCGTTCTCCTCGGCGATGGGCCGTCAGTCCAAGGCCTACCAAGGTCTGTTCGCGGTCACCAACGCGCGGCTCGGCACCTGGCTACCCAACCCGGCCGTCCTGGGCCCCGGTTGGTCGGGAGTGCCGGACTGGCGGCGTCCGACGCAGCCGACCGTCCGGCGGCTGCAGTACCAACTGCGCGAGCTGACCGGGCGGTTCCCGATGGACGACCGGTTCCTGCTGACCACCGACGGCGGGCACTACGAGAACCTGGGCCTGGTCGAGCTGCTGCGCCACGGCGTCCGGACGGCGGTGTGCATCGACGCGAGCGGCGACTCCGGGTACGCGGCCAACCTCGCCGCCGCGATCACGCTGGCGCGCGAGGAGCTCGGCATCGTCATCACGCTGCACGAGCCGGAGGTGCTGATCCCGGGGAGCGCGGCGGAGCAGTTGGCTGAGGCGGCTCAGGCGGCCGAGGCAGCCCAGGCCGCACAGGCTGTTCAGGTGGCGGCTGGTGGCGGGACGGCGGCTGGCGGGCCGCCGCCGTTGCGGGGGCTCGCGGCGCAGTTGTCCGCGCGGCTGTCGGAGCGGGCGGTGGTCACGGGGGACATCCAGTATCCGGAGCCGCTCGCGGGTCTCGCGGCGGAGGACGGTTCCAGGGAGGGCGGTTCCGGGGAGGGCGGTTCCGGGGAGGGCGGTTCCGGGGAGGGCGGTTCCGGGGAGGGCGGTTCCGGGGAGGGCGGTTCCGGGGAGAGTGATGACGCCCGGCACGGCACGCTGATCGTCGTCCAGGCCGTCCTGACCGCCGACATGCCGTACGAGCTGCTGTCCTACGCGGTGGGGAACGCGGCGTTCCCGAACGACCTGACCAGCGACCAGTGGTTCGACCACCGGCAGTTCGACGCCTACCAGACCCTCGGCCGCTACCTGGGCGACCAGGCCGCGCCGGTGGTCGAGGCGGCCTTGGCGGCACGGCGGGCGACGGGCGGCGCGGCCGGTCCCGTGCCGGCGCAGCCGCCCGGGCGTGCCGGCACGGCCCGATCGGCCGGCACTCCCCCGGCGCCGCGGCGCCCGGCCGAGGGGTGATGCGCACAGGGACGTGAGGGGTGGAGGGGGCCGGCGTCCGAGGTGTGAGCGGCTCTCGTCCGAGGTGTGGACGGACCGCGGGTCCCGCTTGACTCCCGCCGCGCGGGTCGGGAAGGATCCGGAGCATGGATTCCGGCGCCACCCTGGTCTGCCGCCTGCACGTCGATCTGCGACGCCAGGCGAGCTCCATGTGTGCCTGTTGACCTTGCTCCTCCGCGCCGGTTCCGCCCTGTGACGTCTGCCAGGGCCCGCGCCGCGCACCCGCATCCGCAGTTCTGACCCGCCTTCGCCCGGCGCACCCCGCGCGCTGCCGTGCCGCTCCAGCGGCCCGAGCCCGCAGCGGCGTCCCGGACGCGGGCGCACCCTCCCGACGTCACCGCCGCACCCGAGGACGCCCCATGAGCCTGGACCTCGCCCCCGTCCATCCACCGACCACGACCACGGACGCAGACAGCACCACGGACGCTGCAGCCACCAGCACCGGGGACACCCGTGCGCCGCTCACCCCGAACGCCCTGCGCGCGATCGTCCGGGAGCTGGCCGAGCGGCCCGACGAGTGGATCCACCACGTCCGCCTGTCCACCGACGAGCGCTGGTACCGGCGCCTGGTGGCCGACGACGACCACGAGGTGTGGCTGATCAGCTGGCTGCCCGGCCAGTCCACCGGCTTCCACGACCACGGCGGCTCGCGCGGCGCCTTCACCGTCGCCCTCGGCGAGTTGGAGGAGCTCTCGCTCGGCGGCCCGGACCAGGGCCTGCTGATCCGCCGCGTCCCGGCGGGGACGGCCCGCGCCTTCGGCCCGGAGTACGTGCACGACGTGCGCAACACGGCGTCCGGCCCGGCCGTCACCCTGCACGCCTACTCGCCCCCGCTGAGCTCGATGGCGCACTACGACCTGCGGGCCGGCGGGCTCGTCCGCACCTCGGAGGAAGGACCCGAACAGTGGTGACCACGATCGACGACCTGGTGGAGCGGGCCCGCGAGGGCGTGCACCGCCCGCGCGCCCAGGAGGCGTACCAGGCCCAGCTGGACGGCGCGCTGCTGGTGGACATCCGTCCGGCGGCGCAGCGGGCGGCCGAGGGTGAGATCCCCGGTTCGCTGGTCATCGAGCGCAACGTGCTGGAGTGGCGGCTGGATCCGACGGGCAGTCACCGGATCCCGGAGGCGTCGGGGTACGACGTCGAGTGGATCGTGGTGTGCTCGGAGGGGTACGCGTCGAGCCTGGCCGCGGCGTCGCTGCGCGAACTGGGCCTGCACCGGGCGACCGACCTGGACGGCGGATTCGTCGGCTGGGCGGCGGCCGGGCTGCCGACGCGTCAGGGCGGCTGACCGGCGCGGTGGGTGACTCGTAGCCGCCTGCCGGGCCGGCCCCGCACCGCGTGCCGGGTGGTAAATCAGGGACAGGAGATGATGCAGGTCATACTCTGATCGGAGTTTCCGCCGGTCCGAAGCTGGGCAGCCACGCGGGCGGAAGAACGCCCGGGCAGTAGATCCGACAGACGCCACCGCGGTCCGCACCGCCACCGTTTGTCGACAAACCGCCAACAACCGAGAGACCGACGACAGACCGACCAACGGCGCCGCCACCGCGGGGCGCCCGGACGAGGAAACTCCCCGTGATCAGATTCGACGGCGCCGGCAAGCGCCACCCCGACGGCACCATCGCCGTCGAGGGCCTCGACCTGGACGTGCCGACCGGACGGATAACCGTCCTGGTCGGGCCGTCCGGGTGCGGCAAGACCACCCTCCTGCGCATGGTCAACCGGATGGTCGAGCCCACCTCGGGCCGGGTGCTGCTGGACGGCGCGGACGTCGCCGGGCTGGAACCCGCCAAGCTGCGTCGCGGCATCGGCTACGTGATCCAGCAGGCCGGGCTCTTCCCGCACCGCAAGGTGATCGACAACATCGCCACCGTGCCCTACCTGCTCGGCTGGGACCGCAAGAAGGCCCGCGCCCGGGCCGCCGAACTGCTCGACCTGGTCGGGCTCGCGCCCGAGACCGCCAAGCGCTACCCGTTCCAGCTCTCCGGCGGCCAGCAGCAGCGCGTCGGCGTCGCCCGCGCCCTCGCCGCCGACCCACCCGTGCTGCTGATGGACGAGCCGTTCAGCGCCGTCGACCCCGTGGTGCGCGCCGGGCTCCAGGAGGAACTGCTGCGCCTGCAGTCCGAACTGCACAAGACGGTGCTGTTCGTCACCCACGACATCGAGGAGGCCGTCCGGCTCGGCGACCAGGTCGTCGTGCTGCGCGGCCAGGGCCGGATCGCCCAGCTGGCCGACCCGCACACCCTGCTCACCGCGCCCGCCGACGACGACGTGGCCGCCTTCCTCGGCCGTGACCGCGGCCTGCGCGGCCTCGGCCTGCGCCCCGCGAGCACCGTCGCGGCCCGCCCGCTGACCGGCGGACTGCGCTTCGGCGGCTGGGAGTTGGCACTCGACGACGAGCGGCGCCCGATCGGCTGGATCGACCGCGAGGCACCCAGCGCCGAACTGCGCCCGGCCCCCGGCTACCGGCCGGACGCCGACACCCTGCGCACCGCGCTGGACGCCGCCGTCCTCTCGCCCGCCGGGGTCGCCGTGGCCCTCGACGCCGACGGCCGGGTCACCGGCACGGCGGACCGCGAGACCGTCCTCGACGCCCTGACCGCACCGGCCGGCACGGCGGGCGGCGCCCCGGCCGGCGCGGCGGACCGCAAGGCGAAGGGCATCACGGAGGACGGCACGGAGGGCATCACCGAGGGCATCACGGAGGGCAAGGACGGGGCCACCGGTGGACGATGAACCGATCGTCCGCTGGTACTGGATCGGCGACCACCTCGGCTACCTCGGCAACCTGCTCGCCGACCACGCCGTGATCGCCCTGCTGCCGGTGCTCATCGGCCTGCTGGTAGCCGTCCCGCTGGGCCTGGCTTGCGCCCGCTTCCCCCGGCTGTACCAGCCGCTCGCCGCCGTCTTCAACATCGTCTACGCGCTGCCCGCCGTGGCCGTCTTCATGCTGCTCATCCCGTACACCGGCCTCGCCACCCAGGCCACCGTCATGATCCCGCTCACCTTCTACGCGCTCGCCGTGCTCCTGCCCACGACCGTGGACGGGCTGCGCGCCGTGCCGGACGCCGTCCGGCAGGCCGCGACCGCCATGGGCTACGGGCCGTGGCACCGGCTGACCGCCGTCGAACTGCCCGCCGCCGTGCCGTACCTGATCGCCGGACTGCGGGTCGCCGCGGTGTCCAGCATCTCGCTGGCGAGCGTCGGCGCGCTGGTCGGGCGCGGCGGGCTCGGCTACCTGTTCATGGACGGCTTCCAGCGCACGTTCCCGACCCCGATCGTGGCCGGCATCGCGCTGATCGCCGCGCTCGCGCTGACCGTCGACCTGGTACTGGTCGGGGCGCGGCGGCTGCTCGCACCCTGGGCCGTCCGCGAGAAGGGAGCGGGCCGGTGAACTGGCTCTCCTGGCTGAGCGACTTCTTCTCCGCCCCGGACCACCGCAGCGGTCCTGACTCGATCGTGCACCGGATCGCCGAACACCTGGCGTTCTCCGGCGAGGCGCTGCTGTTCGCGGCGCTGATCGCCGTCCCGCTCGGGCTGCTGATCGGCTACACCGGGCGCGGCGTCACGGACCACGATGGAGTCGCTGGCCGGCCTCAAGACCCCGTTCCGTCCGCACGGCATCATCACCTCGGGCAACTCGGCCGGTCTGAACGAC
>NZ_JBFBDY010000376.1:0-6202 GCF_040683475.1 Kitasatospora sp. NPDC093558
GACTCGCCCGGCTCCTTGGCGCCCGGCCAGGCCTTGGCGACGCGGGCCGCGAGCACGAACTCCTTGCGCAGCGGGTGCCCCTCGAAGCCGTCCGGCAGCAGCAGGGTGACGAGGTGCGGGTGCCCCGGGAAGTCGATGCCGAACATCTCGTGGGTCTCGCGCTCGTGCCACGCGGCGCCGGCGTACACCGACACGGCGGACGGCAGCGCGGCCTTGTCGCGCGGCACCCGGGTGCGCAGCGCGAGGTGGCGCACCGCATGCCCCTCGGCGGAGGCCAGGTGGGCGACGACGGAGAAGCCGTCGGCGAGCTCGTCGACGGCGCTCAGCCAGTCGAAGAAGCCCAGGCCGAGCCCGTCACGGGCGCTGGTGAGCGCCTCGATCCAGTGCTCGGCGGGCACGTCGACGGTGATCAGCCCGTACGCCTCGGCGCCGGTCGCCCACTCGCCGACCGACGCCGCGTACTGCTCTGCCGTGGTCACGACACGCCTCCCTCGGGCGAAGGGCCCGAAGACCCGGCGGGTCCCGCCACCAGCGGACGCCGCAGCGCCGACGCGGGCGCGGCGTAGCGGCCGGGCAGCGACTCGGCGGCGATCTTCTCCTGCAGCTTGAGGATGCCCTGGAGCAGCGCCTCCGGCCGCGGCGGGCAGCCGGGCACGTAGACGTCCACCGGGATGATCTGGTCGACGCCCTTGGTCACCGAGTACGAGTCCCAGTACGGGCCGCCGGAGTTGGAGCAGGCGCCGAAGGAGATGACGTACTTCGGCTCGGGCATCTGCTCGTAGAGGCGCTTGACGGCGGGCGCCATCTTGTCCGTCACCGTCCCGGAAACGATCATCAGATCGGCCTGCCGGGGGCCGGGCGCGAACGGAATGACACCCATCCGGATGAAGTCGTGCTTGGCCATGGAGGCCGCGATGAACTCGATCGCGCAGCAGGCCAGGCCGAAGTTGAAGCACCAGAGGCTGTAGCGGCGGCCCCAGTTGAGCACGACCTTGACCGGGTCCGGCGCGAGCCGGGCCAGCGGGCCGATGCTCCGGCGCTCGATCGCGCCGGGGCGCGACGGGTCCGGGAGCCCGAGCGGGACCGGTCCGCCCGGCGCGGCGTGCGAGTGGTTGTGCGTCACGTCCATTCCAGAACGCCCTTCTTCCAGGCGTAGAGCAGCCCGACCGCGAGGAAGCCGATGAAGAGGAACATCTCGATCAGCGTCCCGGCCCCGTACCCGGCGGTGGCGAACACCGTCGCCCACGGGAACAGGTAGATCGCGTCGACCGCGAAGATCACGTACAGGAAGGCGTACACGTAGTAGCGGATCTGGGTGTGCGCCCAGTCCTCGCCCACCGGGTCCACGCCGCACTCGTAGGCCAGGAGCTTCTCCGGCGAGTACACCACCGGGCGCAGCAGCCGGTTGGCGGTGAACGCGACGGTGACGAACAGCGCGCCGACGACGGCGAGCAGTCCCATCGCCGCGTACGCGTCGAAGTAGCCGCCGCCGACCGCCGGGTCGGCCGCGACGGCAGCCGCTTGCCGCCACTCCATGCCTTCGCCCTCCACTCGGCCGTGAACCGCCCCTCAAGGCAGTTCTACGTCGCTTTTTTGCACGGTCATAACCATGGCCAATGCGTGAGTCTAAGGGGACGGCTCCGCTCCACCCGAACCCTGCCCGCTCCGCAAGACATCACATGGACAACCGGTGGACGTCCCCGTACCGCCCGGAGGCATCCGGGCAGGGGTGGGGATAACCCCCGGCCCAGGAGATGTATCACCCCCATGGCCCCACGCGCCCCCTGTTCGGGAAGCTTGGTCCACGAGATCGAGAGGGACGGTGGATCCTGATGAAGCCCCTGACCCGGCGCGCCGTTGACGCCGTCAAGGAGCAGGACGCGCGGATGGAGCGCGCCCCGCTGTACGGCGCCCGGATGTGGCGGCAGGCCGGGCAGCTGCTGCTGAACCTGCCGATCGGCATCGGCGGGTTCGTCTTCACGGCCGTCATGCTGTCGGTCGGCCTCGGGCTGTCCGTGACGGTGATCGGCCTGCCGCTGCTGGCCGGCGGGCTGGCCGGCTGCCGCGGCCTGGGCGCGCTGGCCCGGCGCCGGGCGCGGTCGGCGTACGGCTCGGAGATCAGCGAGCCGGAGCCGGTGGTCCGGCGGCGTCCGGGCGTCACCGGTTTCGCCATCGCCAACCTGACCGACCTGCTGAACTGGCGCTCGGCGCTGTACTGCGTGCTGCTGCTGCCGTGGGGCGTGCTGAGCTTCGCCGTCACCCTGGTCAGCGTGGTGGTCCTGTGGCCGGTGCTGCCGTGGGTGATCCGCGCCGAGGCGGCAGTGGACCGGATCCTGGTCGAGGCGCTGCTGTTCCCCGGCGCCCTGTCCGAGCGGGTGCGCGAGCTGGAGGAGGACCGCGGCACGGTGGTCGACACCGCCGCCGCCGACCTGCGCCGGATCGAGCGCGACCTGCACGACGGCGCCCAGGCCCGGCTGGTCGCGCTGGCGATGGACCTCGGCATGGCCAAGGAGCGCATGCGCGAGGTCGAGACCCCGGAGGACATGGCCGCCGCGGCGTCGATGGTCGACAACGCGCACGGCGAGGTGAAGCTGGCCCTGAAGGAGCTGCGCGACCTGGCCCGCGGCATCCACCCCGCGGTGCTGACCGACCGCGGCCTGGACGCGGCCCTGTCCTCGGTGGCGGCCCGCTGCACCGTCCCCGGCGGGGTCCGGGTGAACGTCGAGCTGCGCGGTCCCGACGGCGTGCCCGAGCGCCCGGACTCGGCGGTCGAGGGCATCGCCTACTTCACGGTCAGCGAGCTGCTGACGAACGTGTCCAAGCACTCGGGCGCGCGGAGCGCCTCGGTGGAGGTCTGGCGCTCCGACGACCAGCTGATGCTGCTGGTCCAGGACGACGGCCGGGGCGGCGCGTCCGCCTACCCGGGCGGCGGCCTGGCCGGGCTGGCCGAGCGGGTCGAGGCGGTGGACGGCGTGTTCCTGGTGGAGAGCCCGGAGGGCGGCCCGACCGCCGTCACCGTCGAGCTGCCCTGGCGCACCCGCACCGCCCGCCACTGAGCCCCCTGGCACGCGACGCACCCCCCGGGCACGCGACAAGGCGCCGGCGCCCCGCCGAGGCAGTGACGGGGCGCCGGCGCCGCTCCGGTGCGGCACGGCCGGACCGCGGAACCCTTGCGCGGTGTGCGGCCCGGCCGGTGGCCGTACCGGGGTCCAGGGGTCCGGCCGCTAGGAGGTCGTCTCCAGCGTGCCGAGCGTGACGTCGGCGGTCTGCGACGCGCCGTCCCGGGTGTACGTCACGGTGACCTTGCCGCCCGGCGTGAGCGAGGCGAGCGCTGTGGTCAGGGCGTTCAGCGAGTCGACCGCGGTGTCGCCGAGCTTGGTGATGACGTCCCCGGGCTGGAGCCCCGCCGAGGCGGCCGGGCCGCCCGCGCTGACCGTGACGACGACCGCCCCGGCCGGCTGGAACTGCTGGTTGAAGCTGGTCCTGGCGGTGACGCCGAGCGCGGCCCGGCCGGAGTTGGTGACCTTGCCCTGCTTGATCAGCTGGTCGGCGATGTTGGTGATGGTGGACGCCGGGATCGCGAAGCCGATGCCGGGCGCGGCGGCGCCGCCCGCCTGCGGCTCGGTGGCCGCGAGGGTGTTGATGCCGATCACCTGGCTGTCGAGGTTGACCAGCGCGCCGCCGCTGTTGCCCGGGTTGATCGCGGCCGAGGTCTGCACCATGTTGCCGATCGTGGCGCCCGGCGACCCGCCGCCCCTGGGCTCGGAGACGGTCCGCCCGGTGGCCGAGACGATGCCCTGGGTGACGCTGCTGGAGAGCCCGAGCGGGCTGCCCATGGCGAGCGTGATCTGGCCCAGCTGGACCTTGCCCGAGTCCCCGAAGGCGGCGGGCTTGAGGCCGCCCGGCGGGCTGCTCAGCTTGATCACCGCGAGGTCGGAGTCGGGGTAGCTGCCGACCAGACTGGCGTCCAGGGACTTGGTGCTGTTGGCCAGGGTGACGGTGAAGGTGGTCGCGGTGCCGACGACGTGGGCGTTGGTGACGATGTCGCCCTTGTCGTCGTAGACGATCCCCGAGCCGAGGCTGTCGCCGGTGGTGATCTGCACCACGGAGGGCAGCACGTCGGCGATCACCTTCTGGTACGCGTCCTGGAGCTGGTTGCCGCTCACGGGCGGGGCCGAGGAACCCGTCTTGGCCGATGAGGAAGCCGCGGAGGAGGCGGCCGGGCTCGCGGAGGAGGACTTGGCCGACGACGACGAACCGCTGCTGCAGCCGGCCAGCGCCAGCGCGGCGGCCGTCAGCACGGCGACCGCGCCGGGGACCGCCTTGGGGCCGGTCGGCCGCGGACCGGCCGGGAGGGGGCGGTTGTGTTCCTTCTTTCGGCTCACCTTGGCTGCCTCCGATTCGTCACCAGGCCGAGAGCACAGAAATCTTTGTCAGCATTTCACCGAATTGTCCGAATTGCTGGCTGGACTCGCCCGACGAGACCGGTCAAAACCGGACGGCCTAGGATCGGTGCCATGACCTGGTTGATCACTGGCGGTGCCGGATACATCGGCGGGCACGTGGTCCGTCAGCTGCTCGACGCGGGCGAGAGCGTGGCCGTCCTGGACGACCTCAGCACCGGCGAACCGAGCCGGCTGCCGGCCGACGTCGCGCTCGTCAAGGGCTCCACGCTGGACCGCGCCGTCGTGTCCGCCGCCATCCGCGAGCACGCGGTGACGGGGATCCTGCACTTCGCCGCGAAGAAGCAGGTGGGCGAGTCGGTCGAGCGGCCGTTCCTGTACTACCGCGAGAACATGCTCGGCCTACAGACCGTCCTGGAGGCCGCCGCCGATGAGGGCGTGCGGCGCTTCCTGTTCTCCTCGTCCGCCGCCGTGTACGGCATGCCGGACGTCGACCTGGTCACCGAGACCACCCCGTGCGCGCCGATGAACCCCTACGGCGAGACCAAGCTGGCCGGCGAGTGGCTGGTCGCCGCCGCCGGGCGGGCGCACGGCATGTCGACGATCTCGCTGCGGTACTTCAACGTGGCCGGCGCGGGCGCGCCGGAGCTCGCCGACACCGGGATCTTCAACCTCGTCCCGATGGTCTTCGAGCGCCTCACCACCGGCCGGGCGCCGCGCATCTTCGGCGCGGACTACCCCACCCCGGACGGCACCTGCGTGCGCGACTACATCCACGTGTCCGACGTCGCGTCCGCCCACGTCGCCGCCGCCCGCCGGCTCGCCGCCGACCCGCCGGGCGACACCGCGCTGGTGCTCAACATCGGCCGCGGCGAGGGCGTCAGCGTCCGCGAGATGCTGGCCCTGATCGGCGAGGTCACCGGGCGGGACACCACCGCCGAGGTGACCCCGCGCCGCCCCGGCGACCCGGCCCGGGTGGTGGCCTCCGCCGACCTGATCGGCCGCGAACTGGGCTGGCACGCCCGCTACGACGTCGCCGAGATGGTCGCCTCCGCGTGGGAGGGCTGGTGCCACCGCCACCCGGAGGCCCGGACGCCGTAGGGCCCGGTCAGCGGGCGGGCACCGCCGTGCCGTAGAAGGCGTCCAGCGCGTAGACGCAGCGGTCCTTGGAGCCGACGAACACCCGGCCGCCGACCGCCACCGGGGAGCCGGTCAGCTCGCCCTTGGTGCCGAGCTCCCAGCGCAGCTGACCGCTCGCCAGGTCCACCGTGTGCAGCGAGTGGTCCCGGCTGCCGAGGTGGACCAGGCCGTCCGCGACCGCCGGGGAGCCGACGATCTCGCCGCGCGCGGTGTAGCGCCAGCGCTCCCGGCCGGTGGCCGCCTCGAACGCGTACAGCACCTCGCCGCTGCCGACCAGCACCATGCCCTCGCCGACCACGACCGGCTCGGCGCCCTGCCGGCTGCCGGTGGCGCCGCGCCAGCGGTCCCGGCCGGTGGCCGCGTCCAGCGCGTACACCGTGCCCAGGTAGTCGGCGACGTAGACGGCGTCCGCGTCCAGCGCGGGCGGGGTGAAGAGCACCACCGGCGCCTCGAACCGCCAGCGCTCGACGCCGCTCGCCGCGTCCAGCGCGTACACCCGGGTGCCGGCCGTCACGTACAGCACGCCGCCGCGCTCGACGGGGTGCGACGGGACGTCCTCGCCGACCGGGAAGGACCAGCGCAGGCCCGCGCCGCGCGGGTCGACGCAGCGCAGCCGCCCGCCGCCGTAGTAGTACGCGGCGCCGGCCACCAGGACGGGC
>NZ_JBFBDY010000377.1:0-6187 GCF_040683475.1 Kitasatospora sp. NPDC093558
TACCCCCACTGGGGGGGGGCCCCGGGCCGCCCCGCGGGCGCTTGGCCGGGGCGGGGGTCAGCCGGCCGGGGTGCTGTCCGTGTCCTCGACGAGGCTGTACATCACCGAGCGCTGGTCCTTGCGGCGCTCGATGCGCCCCTTGGCGACGAGCGCGCCGAGGGCGTTGCGCACCACCTGGGGGGTGGGCTCGCGGTCCGGGTGGGTCGTCAGGAACTCGTCCCGCAGTTCCTTGGCCGTGCGCGGCTCGCCGTGGCCGGCGAGCAGGTGTGTGAGGAGGTCGCCGAGGAGGGGGCGCTGCGCCGGGTCCTTCGCGACGCGGCGGCCCTTGGCGGCGGCCTTCACCGTGGACGCGGGCCGCGGTGCGGTGGTGCGGGCGGCGCGCTTTCGGCGCGGCGCCTTCGCAGCGGGCGTTTCGGTGGGTGCTTGGGCGGGTGCTTCGATGGGCGTGTCGGCGGGGGCCGGCTCGTCCTGGGTTCGGGTCTGCACCGCAATCGGCGGCGAGTCCTTGGCCTGCTCCGGGATGGAGACGGGCTTGGTGGTGTCTCCGTGGCGCTCCGCCACCGACATGATGTCGACCAGGAGCGCCTCCTCCTGCTGGAGCGTCTTGAGTTCGTCGGCGAGCTCTTGCTGCCGACGGCGGTTCCCCTCGAGATCCGACGCGGCCTGTACGGCGTACCGCGATCGGAGCGAGGCGGCTGATTGGCTGGTCACGACCGGTCACTCCTGCCTGTGGACGTTGTTGCGCATGGTACCCGTGTCGAGGGGTTGCGCATGACGTCGAGGGCAAAATAACTGTTCTGGTGGGTGATTGGCGTGTATGGGGTGTGCGAAGAGCATATGTATCGTCCTCGTGAACCTTTCTGATGGTTCGTCAGAGATGCCACTCGGGGAAACGCGTCCGCCCGGGCCCGACGAGGTAGTTGGGCCCGGGCGGGGTTATCGATAGTGGGGGATCAGCCGTCGTTCTCCGGGGACGGGATGTACGCGCCGGGGACGTCCTCCGGGGCGTGGATCTCGGACTCGCCCGGGTACGGGGTCGTCCAGTTGTGGGTCTGGTACCAGGTCAGGTGGTTCATCTGGGCCGGGTTCGCCCGGTCGGGCCTGGCGTTCGGGCCGGTGAGGTGCTGCTTGGACTTCCAGGCCTCCCACTGCGCCGCGACGCCCTGCTCCGCCGCCGGCGGCGCGACCGTCGTCGGGGCCGGGGCCGCCGCGCGGTCCTGGACCGCGCCGGGCACGTCGAGGCCGCAGGACGGGGGCGTCTTCAGACCGTCCGTCAGCGAGGTCCGGTTGGGCACCGCGGTGAACGGGGTGAAGTCCGGCTTGTCGGTGAAGGCCGTGGTCATCGGGCTGGCCGCGCTGTCCTTCTGGTTCATCGGGTGGATCCCGAGGATCTGCTCGATGGTGCGCACCATGGTGATCTGCGAGTAGTAGCGGCTGTCGACGGCCCCGTGCTGCGCCCACGGGCTGATGATCTGGATCGGGGCGCGGTGGCCGTCCACGTGGTCGAGGCCGGCCTGGGAGTCGTCCTCGACCACGAAGATCGCGGAGTCCTTCCAGTACGCGCTGTGCGAGATCTCGTCGACGATCTTCCCGACCGCGAGGTCGTTGTCGGCGACCTGCGCGGCCGGGCTCGCCGGGCCGCCGGTGTGGTCGCTGGACAGCCACAGCATGTTGAGGTTCGCCGGGCCGTTCTGCTCGAGGTCCTGCTTCCAGATTTGGTACCGGTACAGGTCCGGCACGTCGAGGTCGAACTTCGGGAAGCCGGGCACCGACACGTCGTTGAGCGAGGGGATCGGCGACGAGGAGTTGAGCGGGTAGGCGGTGTCCTGGCCGGTCGCGTCCATGGTCTTCGCGTCGCAGTACAGGTTCTGCCAGTTGGCGCCGTCGGGCTTGGTGAGGAACTGGTGGAACTCGCCGAAGTCGCGCACGTCCTTGCCGGCCGCCTGCGCGCCCGTCCACAGGAAGCCCGAGCGCTGGTGGCCGAGGGCGTCGTCCTCGGTGTCGTAGCTGCGCTGGTACTCGCCGGCCGAGGACTCGGTGTACTCCGGGTTGTCGGCCTGCATCAGCCAGTTGTGGCCCTCGGCGGAGTTGGTGCCGATGTCGTAGGTGTTGTCGTAGAGGCCGAACTGCCGGGCCAGCGCCTGCTGGTTGGGCGTGACGTTCGCGCCGAACTGGGCGAGCTTCGGGTCGCCGTTGCCCTTGCCCATGTCGCCGAAGACCTGGTCGTAGGTCCGGTTCTCCTTGACGATCATGAAGACGTGCTTGATCGGCGACGGGTCGCCGATGCGCGCGGGCACCGGCACCGGCTTGGCCTTCTTGTGGCCGGCCTGCTGGACCGCGCCGTTGGTCCAGCCGTTCTGCTGGAAGACCTTGGCGGTCTGCTCCCGGATCTCGCGGTCGCCCGGCAGCGTGAACTGCGTGATGCTGGACGTGGTGTCGTGGGTGTTGTGCGCGCCGGTGGCGTTGGGGCGGCGGGCGTCGACACCACGGGTGTTGGAGACGACGACCTTCGGGCCGACGGTGGTGACCTCGGCCGGGAAGTAGTCGGTGGGCAGCAGGCCGACGTAACTCACCGGCTCCTGGGCGCTGGTGAAGCGGTAGACGGCCACGGCGTTCGCGCGGCCGAGGGTGACGAGGAGGTGCCCGTCGTCGGTGAGCGTCACCGCGGTGGGCTCGTAGCCGACCGAGGCCTCCGGCCACGGCTTGGTGGACACGGTCTGCACGACCCGGTCCTGCGCGGTGTCGACGACCGACACCTCGTCGGTGCCGGTGTCGGCGACGAACAGCACGCCGTTCTTGACGTACAGCGCCGTCGGGTGCAGGCCCACGTCGATGGAGCCGACGGCGGCGGAGGCGTCCGTCAGGTCGATCACGCTGACGGTGCCGGACGTGGTGGCGCCGGTGGCCTGGTCGGCGGGCACCTGTGTGCCGTAGGAGTTGAGCGTGTCGTCGTCCTCCGTCGCCCGGCGGCCGCCCTCGTTGCCGACGTACAGCTTGTGGCCGACCTGGGCGATGCCGCGCGGCGCGTTGCCCACCGTCCAGCTCTGCTTGACGGTGCCGCTCGCCGCGTCGATCGCGACCACCCGGTTCTGGCCGTTGACGGCCGCGTACACCGTCGAGCCGTCGGCGGAGAACACCGCGCCGGACGCGAGCGCGTGCTTCTCGCCGTCGGCCGGGATCGCGACCTTCACCGGGTCGGCCAGCGTCCCGTCGGCGTTCACCGTGAAGCGGGTGTAGCCGTCGCGCTGGCCGAGCCACAGCTGCTTGCCGTCCGGCGAGTACACCGGGGCCTCCTGGCCGACCGAACCGTCGGTCAGGTGCAGGTCGTCCGCCTTCGCGGTGCCGATGCGCTGGCGCACCTGCCCGGTTGCGAGGTCGACGACGACCAGCGACGCGGGGCCGTCGGCGACCGACGCGGCCAGGTGGGTGCCGTCCGGGCTGACCCGGGAGCCCATGATCTTGCCGTCGTCGATGACGGACCGGTTGCCGTAGGGGGCGATGTACTGGTCGCTGGAGACGACCTGGCCGTTGGCGGTGACCTGGCCGACCTGGTCGGTGCCGAACTGGTGGGTGGTGGCGAAAGCCGTGCCCGTGGCCACGGCCACCGCCGTGATGCACGCCGTGGCGAGCGTGGCGCGGCGGCCGGTGCGCCGGCCGAGGAGGGCGGAGTGTTCCTTCTGGGCGCGGCGGCGACGCGTTACCTGCATGGCGTCATTCCTTCGTTGAGTTCCGTCGAATGGGCGGGGCGGTGTTGTCGGGGGCGGTGCGTTCAGGTGGCTGAGGAGGAGAGCAGCGCGATCCGGGCGTCGAACTGCCACAGCGGGTTCGGCGCGTCGCCGTTCGGGGTCCGCACCAGGAAGTAGCCGTTGACCTCCTTGGGCCCGTCGCCGTCGGCCATCAGCCGGCCGTCCGAGGCGACGTCGAGCTGGTAGACCGCCGTGCCCGGCGCGGCCACGCCGGGCAGGTGCCAGGTGACGACGCAGCGCCAGTCGTTGCCGGGGCCCTGCGGGTCGACGTGGCCGTCCCCGCGCTCGCACGCCGCCGAGACCCGCAGCTGCTCCTCGGTGACGCCGGGGCGGTGCAGCTGCTCGGTCTGCAGCCGGTACAGGTGCGCGAAGGCGGTGGCGACCGACTGCTGCACCTTGGCCTGCGTGATCCCCGAGCCCGTCGAGGGCGTGGCCACGGCGACGGCACCGGAGGTCAGCGCGAGCAGCCCGGCCAGCGGCAGGACGCCGAAGGCGAGCGCGCGGCGTTCCACGCCGTCCTCGCTGCCGTTGGTGAAGTCCCGCCGCACGAACAGCCGGTAGGCCAGGGCGGTCGCCACCGCGGCCCACACCAGGCTCACCGCGACGGAGATCAGCAGCTCGTCGAGGTGCGCGGGGTCGGCGAACAGCCCGTTCCACGCGACGAAGGCGTAGCCGGGCAGCGCGAGGCGCAGCGCCACCGGCAGCGGCAGCATCTGCGCGAGCTGCATCGCGACCGCCGTCAGGGCGGGGACGAGCAGGCCCATCGGCGAGCGTCCGAGGAGGACGGAGCCGAGCAGTCCGATCGCGGCCAGCGCGAGGGTGGGGGCCAGTGCGCACGTCCACGCGAGCAGGACGCCGCCGGCCGCGTCGGACGGCGCCAGGAGGTGTCCGTCGACGCCGACGAGCGGCCCGTTCCCGACCGCGGCCAGTCCGCCGGCCGTGGCGGAGGCCGCCAGCCCGGCCGCCAGCAGCACGATCACGGTGGCGCCGGCCAGGGCTTTCGCCGCGAAGATCCGCCGCGGCGAGCGGATCGCGACCAGCAGGTGGCGCCAGGTGCCGAGGCGGTCCTCGGCGGCGAAGACGTCGCCCGCGACCACGGAGGTGAGGAGGGGGAGCGCCCACGAGCCGGCGAAGCCCAGCACCACGAGCGGGCCGGCCCAGCCGGTGGCGTGCATCCAGCGGCCGAACAGCGTGTCGGACGGCAGCGTGCCCTGCTGGGCGACGGCGGCGACGAACAGGCCGGGCAGGAGCCAACAGGCCAGGACCAGCAGGCGGATCCGCCACTGGGAGACGAGCTTGACCAGCTCGAAGCGGTACACGCGGGCCACCGGCACCGGGCCGGTCCCGGGGGCCGTCGCCTTCGTGGACGCCGGTGCCGTGCTCATCGCGCACCCTCCTGCTGATCGGTCAGGGCGAGGAACGCGGCCTCCAGCGGCGGGACCACGGGAGCGACCTCGCGCACCCCGACGCCCGCGTGCACCAGGGCGTTCACGAACTGCTCGACGGCCGCTGCGGATGCGCGCACGACGAGCGTCCCGGCCGGGCGCCGGGGCCCGGTCTCGGTGAGCGCCTTGATGCCCGGAGTGGCGGCGGCCACGGCTTGAGCGGCCTGCGGATCGGACGTCAGCAGGCGGTAGTCGAGCTCGGGGCTGTCGGCCGCCAGCTTCTCCAGCGGGCCCGAGAAGCGGACCCGGCCGGTCGCGAGGATCGTGACCTCGTCGCAGAGCGCCTCGAGGTCGTCCATGCGGTGACTGGAGAGCACGACGGTCACGCCGTCGTCCGCGAGCCGCCGCAGGGTCCGGTGCACGTGCTGCTTGCCCGCCGGGTCCAGGCCGTTGGACGGCTCGTCGAGCACCAGCAGGCGCGGGTCGGTGAGCAGCGCGGCGGCCAGGCCGAGGCGCTGGCGCATGCCGAGGGAGAACCCGCGCACGCGGTCGTCGGCGACGTCGGTGAGCCCGACCTCGGCCAGGGCCTCGTCGATGCGGCGGGTGTGGGCGTCGCGGCCGGTGCGGGCGTCCCGGCCGGTCAGCGCCGCGAGGGCGGCCAGGTTCCGGCGGGCGGTGAGCGACGGGTACAGGCCGGGGCCGTCCACGAAGCCGGCGACGCCGTCCGGCGCGGCCAGTGCCCGTCCGACGGGTCTGCCCAGGACCTCCAACTCGCCCCCGTCGGCGACGGCCAGGCCCAGCAGCAGCCCGAGCAGCGTCGTCTTCCCGGCCCCGTTCGGCCCGGCCAGCCCGTGGATCCGCCCGGCCGCCAGGTCGAGCCCGACCCCGTCGAGCGCCACGACGTCACCGAAGTGCTTCGTCAACCCACGTGCCCGTACGGCAAGTTGTATGTCGCCCATGGCCCCTTCTCGCAGTCCACCACGGAACGTAGGCGGTGGGCGGGGCGGCGTCAGGAGCACACGGTTGAACGCCGATGGAACACCAGTCGGTACGTTC
>NZ_JBFBDY010000378.1:0-6181 GCF_040683475.1 Kitasatospora sp. NPDC093558
CCGGCCGACTACCGGCTGGTCTTCGTCGAGAAGCCCCGCGGCCACCGCCTGGCGCCGGTGCGCTCCTCGTCCGACCGGGTCGCCTCGGTGCTCTTCGACGCACCGACCCTCGCCGAACTCGACGAGCTCGACCGCAGGATCCCCGCATCGTTCGCCGTCCGTACCGAGGAAGTCCGTACCGAGGAAGTCCGCACCGAGGAAGGAGTGCACGCGTGAAGCTCCTTCAGATCCCCGACCTGGGCGGGTCCGAGCAGTGGCGCGAGCTCTGGAAGACCGACTACCACCAGTACCCGCGCTACCACGTCCCCGAGCTGCGCGCCGCGGAGGCGTACGCCGCCGGCAGCCGGTTCGAGCCGGCCCACGTGGTCGCGGTGGACCGCGACGGCCCGGTCATGGGCCTGCCGCTCACCGTCGAACGGCGGGACGGCGAGACCTACTTGTCGTCGTACGGACGGCCGCTGCACGTCGCCACCGCCGAGGCGTCCGACGGCGCCAGGCGCAAGTCGGCCGCGACGCTGATCATGAACCACCTCGACCAGCTGCAGGAGCGCACCGGCGCGCGGGGCTACCACCTGCGCGACTTCCTGGTGGACGGCCACCTGGGCCGGCTCTCCGAACTGGTCCTGCGGGCGGGCGGCCGCAGCCGGGCGTACTACACCCAGGAGATCGACCTCGCGCTGCCCGACGAGGCGCTGCGCAAGGACCTGCGCCGCAACCACCGGCGCATCCTGGACCGTCCCCGGCCCCAGCTGGCCCTGCACACGGTGGACGGCGCCGACGCCGGCCCGTGGCACCGGGACAAGCTGCACGAACTGCACCGGCAACTGCGCGACCGCGAGGTGCGCACGCCCGAGGGCTGGCAGCGGGTCCTGGATTGCGTCACCGGCGGCGACGGCTTCTTCGTGTTCGGCGAGGAGGCCGGGGCGACCGTGGCCGCCGCGTACTTCGCGGTCTCCGGCCGGTACTGCTACTACGGCATCGCCGCGCACGACCGCGAGTACTACGGCGCCGGGCTCAGCCACCTGATGGTCTGGGAGGGTGTCCGGCACGCCAGGAAGCTGGGATGCCGGTGGTTCGAGGTGGGAGAGCGCCTCTACCCGGCGGAACACGCCGAGCTGACGGAGAAGTTCCACGCGATCAGCGACTTCAAGGCCGGGTTCGGCTCGCGCGTCGCCGTTCGTCTCGACATCGTGAAAGGTTTGCAGGACGCATGACTGAGAGCACCATGACCGCCGCGGCCGGCCTCGGACACTCGCTCGCCGACGCCATCGGCACCGGCAGCGGCGGCCGCGAACTGCGCCAGGCCCTGAACCGGCTGGAGTCGGGCGGGCGGCAGCTCGACTGGATCCACCTCGGCAAGTGCGACATCGCGATGCGCGACCTGATCCGCATCGTGCGCGACAGCGGAATCACCCCGCCGCGCACCGGCCACCTCGGCGACTGGGGCGACATCGACGCCGGACGCTCCGGCCTGCTGGACTACAACCGGACGATCTGCGGCGTCCTCGGCGTCGGCAGCCCGCTCCTGTTCGACACCACCAGCACCGAGACCACGGCCCTCGACGGCGGCGACACCATCTACATGCCGGGCTCCGTCGTGGACGGCGGCGTCGCGCGCCAGCTGCCGCTGCTGGTGCACACGGCCGACGGCCCCAAGGCGGCGGACCGCGGCCAGTCCTGGTTCAGCCCCTTCGTCATGGTCGACGAGGACGGGGACCGCCGGCTGCTCAGCCAGTACCACCGCGAGCGCAACGCACGCCTGAGCCTGGCCCCGGACTACGTGTCCAGCCGGATGATGGCGAGCGAGGACCGGCTCCGGACGCTCATCCACACCGCCCTGCTCGCCACCGAGAGCAACTCCAGGGGCAAGGTGCTGCTCGCCTCCCTCTTCGCCGGCCTGGTCGGCACCGACGGCGCGCCCCGGGACGGCGAGGTGCTCTTCGACGGCCCCGGGTACCGCGTCGGGGACGAGAGCCTCACCCGCAACGAGCTGGTGGACCGGCTGCTGCTGCCGCTCACCGTGATCAACGACGAGCAGGCCAGGCAGCGTCATCTGGACGGCCCGGTCCCCACCGTGGTGCCGGTGCTGTCCAACCTGTTCCTGACCATGCTGATGGCGCAGCTGCGCACTCACGTCGCCGACCCCGCGGCCCCCGTCGACGGGATCGACGCGCACCTGCACTGGGGAGCGATCGGCATGGCCGGTTTCCCGCCGCGCAAGCGGGGCTACTTCGAGGGCGGCGAGTACCCGCGCCGGCTCCGGCCGTTCTTCGACCACGCGGCCGAGCACGCGGGCACCGCGCCGACCCTGTTCATCGTGGCGCCCTCCGTCGTCTTCACGCTGCTGCCGCGGCGCTCCCAGGGCACCGACGTCGAGCTCGTGGCCGAGCTGTGCGGCCAGGTGCGGGACGCGACCAAGGACGTCGCCAACGCCGACCGGGCCGCCGAGGCGGTGCAGCGGGTCGTCGAGGACTGGCACGGCCGGCACGGCGGGGACCTGTCGGAGTTCTTCCGCAGCCAGTTCAACGGCAAGCGCACCATCTCGGGCCAGACCCAGGCGCCCGCCGACCCGGAGGTGGTGGTCGGCGAGGAGTTCCTCGACCTCACCTGCCGGCAGGCGTCGCTGATCGTCGGCGTGATGCAGGACCTCAACAAGGCCTGATCCGGGCTCAACGGGCTCATCGAACTCATCGAGGGGGAACCAGTGTTGGAACCACGGTCGGGCCGTCCCGACGCCGATGCCGTGCACGCGCTCCTGGCGGAGCTCGGCGTCGAGCCGCTGATCCACTGCGGCGGGACGAAGACCACCATGGGCGGCTCCCGGACGGACCCCGAGGTCCGGGACGTGATGTGGGCCGCGTCGGACGTGTTCGTCCCGGTCGCCGAACTGAACGCGGCCGTCGGCCGATACATCGCGGAGATCACCGGCGCCGAGGCCGGGATGGTGACCAGCGGCGCCGCCAGCGGGTGCGTGCTGTCCCTGGCCGCCTGCATGACGGGCACGGACCGGGCGCGGGTCGCCGCCCTGCCCGACGCCACGGGCATGCGCGACGAGCTGGTGCTCATGCGCACGCACGTCGGCCGGTACACGCACATGTACCGGCAGACGGGCGCCCGCGTGGTCGAGGTCGGGACGATGAACGAGTGCCACCTCTGGGAGATCCTGGCCGCGGTGAACGAGCGCACCGCGGCGATCGGCTGGCTGGAGGGCCCGGGCATCCGGCAGGTCGGCCCGGACTTCGCCACGGTGTGCCGCGAGGCGCACAAGCTGGGGGTCCCGGTGATCGTCGACGCCGCCGCCATGCTCCCGCCGCGCGCCAACCTGCGCCGGTACGTCGACGAGGGGGCCGACCTGGTCGCCTTCAGCGGCGGGAAGGTCGTCCGCGGCCCGCAGGACACCGGCCTGCTCTACGGCCGGCGCGAGCTGATCGAGGCGGCCCGCGCCAACAACGGCCCCAACCAGGCGATCGGCCGGGCGCACAAGGTCACCCGGGAGGACATGCTCGGCCTGTACGCGGCGCTGAAGCGCTACCTCGCCGCGGACGAGGACGCCGAACTGGCGCGCTGGCGCGAGCTGCTGGCGCCGGTCCACCAGGCCTTGGCGACCCTGCCCGGAGCCGAACTCGCCGTCCTGCACGACGAGTTCCGCCACCACGTGCCCACGCTGGTGCTCAGCAGGGTCCAGGAGGTGTTCGGACGCCGGCCGAGCGAGGTGGCGGCCGCCCTGCTGGCCGGGACACCGCGGATCTTCGTGCCGTCGGACGACCCGCGCGACGAGCTCACCGTGAACCCGGTCAGCCTCGCCGAGGACCAGGTGGCGGTGGTCGCCGAGCGGATCCGCGCCGAGCTCGCCGGCCCGGCGGCGGAGCGGGCACGCACGCCGCAGACGGCCGCCGCCTGACGGGGGCCGCCGGACGGGGGTTGGGCCGGCGCGCGTCGGCCCAACCCGTGGGATCGCACGATGGAGACCTCATGTTCAGCCCACGAGCCGTGCTCGACCGGCTCCGCGGTACCCCGCCCAACGCCCGCGTGCTCGCCGTCAGCACGTTCGTCGGCTCCACCGGAACGGGGCTGTTCCTGGCGAGTTCGGCCCTGTTCTTCACCCGGGTCGTCGGGCTGACCCCCGCCGAGGTCGGGTTCGGCCTGTCGACCGGCAGCGCGCTGGGGTTCGCCGCCACCGTCCCGGTCGGGCGGCTGGCCGACCGGTTCGGCGCCCGGAAGGTGTTCCTGATCCTCAACGCGCTGCGGGGCGCCGGGTACTTCGGTTACCTGTTCGTGCACGGCTTCGCCCAGTTCATGTGCGTCGCCTGCGTGCTGCTCACGGCCGACCGCACCGCGCCTCCGGTCAACCAGGCCATGGTCGGGCAGCTCTTCTCCGGAAGCGAGCGCGCGAGGGTCGCGGCCGTCGTGCGCAGCATCCGCAACCTCGGCTTCACGGTGGGCATCGGCGTCAGCGCGCTGGCGCTGGCCACCGGCACCGCGGCCGCGTTCCGGTGGCTGGTGGGCCTCAACGCGCTGTCGTTCCTGGTCACGGTCGTGCTGCTGGCCCGGCTCCGGGTACCGCCGCCGGCCGGCCCGCAGCAGCGGCCGGCCGACGCGAAGGAGGCACCGGCCCGGGCACCCTGGCGCCACCCGCTCTTCGTCGTGCTCACCGTGGCCAACGGCGTCCTCATGCTGCACGACACCGTGCTGACGCTGCTCGTCCCGCTGTGGGTGAGCAACCACACCGCGACGCCGACGTGGCTCGTGAGCGTGCTGCTCATGCTTAACACCGTCCTGGCGATCGCGTTCCAGCTGCGGGTCACCAAGCAGGCCGACACCGTGCCCGCGGCGGTGAGGGCGTTCCGGCGGTGCGGCCTCGTTCTGGCCGGCGGCTGCCTCTGCTTCGCGGCGGCGACGTTCCTCGACCACGTCGCCCTGGCCGTCGCGGCCCTCGTGCTGGGCATGGTGCTGCACACGGCGGGCGAGCTCCTCCAGACGGCCGCGAGCTGGACGGTGTCGTTCGCCCTGGCCCCCGAAGAACAGCAAGGCCGGTTCCTCGCCTTCTTCTGGCTGGGCTCGTCCGGCAAGGACATCGCCGGGCCGACCCTCGGCCTGGGCCTGATGGCCCTCACCGGCGCGGGCGGCTGGCTGGTGCTCGCCGGGGCGTTCCTCGCCGCGGGCCTCGTCTGCGCGGCGGTCTCGGCGCCACGGCAGCCGGCCGGACAGGGCGCCCAGGCCGCGCTGATCAAGACCTGAACCACATCTCGGAACCTCGGAACCCCGGAACCTCGGAACTTCGGAAAGGACACGGCATGGGCGAACATGTGCTGGTCATCGGAGCGGGACGCGACCTCGCCGCCCGGATGCGGGCGCGCACCGGTGTCCGGACCACCACGCTGGTGCGGGTGACCAAGCTGGCCAAGGTTCGGCGGCCCGCCGACAACGACCGGGTCATCGCGCTGTCCGAGGACGCGCCCGGGGAGTGGCTCGCCTACGCCGGGTTCGTCCACTCCCACGACCCGGTCGACCGGGTGGCGGCGTTCAGCGAGCTCGACCAGGACAAGGCCGCGGCGATCGCGGACCGGCTGGGGCTGCCCTTCCACTCGGCGCGGACCGTCCGGAACGTGACCGACAAGCTCGCCATGCGCCGCACGCTGGCCGAGGCTGGCGTCGAACGGGTCGGGTGCGAGGAGGTGTCCGGCCCGGACGACGTGACCGCGCTGCTCGGGCGGTGGGGCGCCCTCGTGCTGAAGCCGGTGGGCGGCACGGGAAGCAAGGGGGTGTCCGTCGTGCGCGCCGCCGCCGACGTGCCCTCGGCCTGGCGCTGGTCGTCCGGCGACGGCCGGGCGCAGCTCATCGCCGAGCAGTACCTGGACGGGGCCGAGTTCAGCGTCGAGGCCTTCTCCGAGGGCGGCGAGCACGAGATCGTGGCCACCACGCGCAAGTTCAAGGACGACCGGCACTTCGTCGAGACCGGCCACCACGTGCCGGCCGGGCTGCCCGACCGGACCGAGCGCGCCGTCCGTCGGCACGTGGCCGCCGTGCTCGACGCCCTGGGGGTGCGCAACGGGCCCACGCACACCGAGGTGATCCTCACCGCGAGCGGGCCCGCGACCGTCGAGACGCACCTGCGCCTCGGCGGCGACTCGATCCCCGAGCTCGTCGCGGACGCCACCGGGGTGGACCTCTTCGACCTCAC
>NZ_JBFBDY010000379.1:0-6169 GCF_040683475.1 Kitasatospora sp. NPDC093558
GGCAGGAGCAGGGGCCCGGGCAGGGGCAGGGCGGCGCCGGGGCGGACCGGGTTCAGGAGCCGAAGAGGAAGAGGTAGCCGAGGGCGTGGTCCGGGTGCAGGACGACGTCGACGGCGGCGGCGGCCGGCAGCACGAGGTGGGCGTAGAAGGCTCCCGTCGTCGCGCACCGCACCAGGCGCAGCACGGGCCGGGGCGCGGACGTCACGTTCGGCCGGCGGTGTCGGGCGCGGCGTGCGCCCAGGACGCCGAGGCCGAAGCCGGCCAGGGCCCCGGCCGAGGCCAGGCATGCGAGGGCGGCCGCCACGACGCGTGCGTCGCCGACACGGGCGTCCGACAGCCAGGGCAGGAACCACGAGCCGGCTATCGCGACGCGTATGCCGTGGCCGCCCAAAACGATGGACAGGAGCCACAGGTCGGCCGCCAGCGTGAAGCCGCCGTACAGCCACGCCTGGAGGAGATCGCCGTCCAGGACCCGTGCCGCGCGCTGGATCCACCGCATGCCGCCAGGATGCCGGTCCACGCGCCCGTGCGGCAGTATGTCCGACGGATAGTCACCGAGCTGCAACCGCAAGGAGCCGAGCGCAGGTGCCGGCCATGGGGTCGGAACGCCCCGGTGAACGTCGGACTATCTGCCCGGCAGTCGGGCCCCGACGAGATCGATGCGGGTTCGGCGTCGGTCGGCGCGAACAGTTGTGCCGGACGGCCACCCAGTCAGCCAGCCTCTAGATGATTGATACCAAGGGCTCGCCACCGCACTCTATGTGAAGACCGACGATCTGCTGAAGGAACCGCCGCCATCTGGCACCGTGGCGGCCCGAAGTCGGGATCGCGCCCGCGGCCGGGCGTGGAACGGCTGTGGATCGTGGACGGCCCCTGATCCCGGTCCGCAACCGCACGGTCGGGGCGTCCAGCCGCAACTACCAGTTCTCGGCGAACGTGCAGGTCGCCATCGACGCCGACACCCGACTCATAGTCGCCACCGCCCGCCCGGCTCCGGGCAACAAGGCCGACGCCCACATCCGGCGGGCCTCCGGACTGCCCGCCGCGTGCGTCGGCACCACCGTCCTCGCGGACGGCGCCTACCTGAACACCGGCCTGGCTGTCCCCCACCGCCGACGAGCCGGCCACCCGCTCCTGCAAGCCCAGGAGGAGGACAACGCCGAACACCGACGCGTACGCGCCCGCGTCGAGCACACCATCGCCCGCATGCAGAACCACAAGATCCTCCGCGACTGCCGGCAGAAAGGCGACGGCCTGCGCAACGCGGTGCAGGTCGTCGCCCACATGCACAACCCCGCCCGAACGCTGTGAACTCGCAGGTCAGGGCACAACACTGAGCTGCCCGCCCCCAGCCTTCTGCAACAAGCTTTAGCCTGGAGCGATGCACCTGAGCCTCGCGTACCGAACCGCCGAATCGCTGCTCACCAGCATTCCCTCGCGTTGGGCGCATTCCTGCCGGGTCCTTGAGCAGGCCCGGATTCTCGCTCCGGTCCTCGGCGCGGACGCCGAACCGGTCGCCATCGCGGCGATCCTCCACGACGTCGGCTACGCCGCCTCCGTCGTCGACACAGGGCAGCACATGATCGACGGCGCACGCCATCTGAGCCGTCTCGGCGTCGATCCGACGGTCTGCTCGCTCGTCGCCTACCACTCCTCGTCGGAATGGGAAGCGGCCGAACTGGGCTTGTCGGCCGAGCTGGCGACCTTCCGTCGGCCGCCGTCGGAGCTCCTGGACGCGATCACCTACTGCGACCTCACCAGCGGCCCCAACGGCACCGTCCTCGACCCCGTGTCGAGGCTCGACGAAGTGCTCCGGCGGTACGACGCGGACCACGTCGTCCACCGCGCGGTGTCAGCGGCCCGGCCGGCGCTCCTGCGTATGGTCGACCGCGTAACCAAGCGGCTCGCCGACGCCGGCCGTGCCTGATCAGCCGAGGTAGGGGGCCGCTTCCTCCCGGAAACCGTGGGCGAGGCGAAGCCTGGTCGTCGGGGCGATGTCCAGCGCATCCAGCTCCGCGCGCGGCACCCACCGAACCTCGAAGGACTCGGAGCTGGCGCCTAGTTCGCCGCCGACCGGCCTCGCCCGGAAGCACAGGGAGAACTCCTGGCGGACTTCCCCGTCCGAGAACTCGATCACGTGCCCGGGGTCGCTGTAGGTGCCGACGAGGCCGGTGACCTCGACCTCGATGCCCGTCTCCTCAAGTACCTCGCGAACGACGGCATCCGGGAGGTTCTCACCGATCTCGAGAACGCCGCCCGGCATCCCCCACCGGCCGTTGTCGGAGCGCCTTTCGAGGAGCAGTTCGCCGCGGTCGTTCACCACGAAGGCGGTGACGGCGGGGACGATGCGTTGGGCCTTCGGGGCACCCGGGTCGTCGAAGTAGTCGGTACGGCTCACGATGCCTGCCTCGGTAGGGGAACAGCACTCGCCCAGACCTTTTCGAAGCTGTGCTGGTAGGTCAAGACGAGCTGGGCGCCGGCGACGCGCCTCAGGTGGAGCACCGGGGTCAACGGGGCACTCACGCCATAGATCTGGGTGTTGACGAGCATCTCGTCGTCGAATCTGTACAGGGAGTTGTGCAGCGTGGAACGGTGGGACCGGAACTCGATGCCGGGCGTACCGTAGAGCGGGCGGTAGAGCTTCATGACCTCGCGTACCTTGTACGCGACGCCTTCGCCGATCTCCTCTTCCTCGCCCCGGCGCGCGATCTCGGCACTGTCCGGATCGCCCAGCAGCAGACGGACGCGAACCCCCGCTCGCGCCCGTTCGATGAGCGTTCGGTGCCACCGCGGGTTCTCCGCAAGGTGGACGCCAGCATGGACAAGGACGCCGATCTCGACCGTGGCGCGCTCGGCGAACTGGAACCACAGCTCCGGTGGTACGGAGGAGCGGTGCGGGTAGAGGTGGATGATCTCGGCGTCGGCCTCGTCCAGGCGTTGCACGTCAGACTTCGCGTCCGGCCAGAGATAGTCCTCGTCGGTCTGCAGCTTGGCCGCTACCGCCTGTCGATGACGCCGGTACGGTTCGCGGTTCTTGAGGATCCAGCGCTCCACCGTCTTGGCGTCCACGCCGCAGTGCTCCGCCAGCTCCTTCTCCGTAACGCCTCGGATGACGAGAGCCGATCGGAGACGTTCGTTCGCCATTGCGCTCCCGAGTGGGACGTCTTGGGACGTACTGAGGCCTCAGGACGATACAGAGGACGTCCCGAGACGTCCAGCACAAGCCTGATCATGTCCCCTTCCTGCAAGGCATTCTGAGCTCTCATCCGCTCACCCGGCTCTCCCGGACGAGCGGAACTCACCTGCGCATCTGCGGAGACTGACCATGAACTCGCCCTCTCTCAGTGACACCGCCGTCGCACGGCGCGAAGCTCGCGAGGAGATCAGCGACCTGCATTCGGGCAAGGGTTCGCAGCACCGGCGAGCGCGCGCCTCCAACCGCTTGGAGGCCGCTCTCGAAGCGGGCTGGCTGGCCGGGAACCTCCTGGGCCTGACGTTGCTGGGCCTGCTCGTCGACCACCAGTTGGACAGACCCGAGGAACCCACCGTGGTCCTCGCCCCGAGCGCCCCCGACACCTCATACACCCGAACGACCGCATAGCCGAGCGACCACGCCCATACGCACTCTTCGCGCGTCAGATCTGCCGGCCGTTCGAGAAGTCCGGCTGCCCCTGGCCCAAGCCGCGCGAACTCACTCCGCCCTCCGTGCTGGAGGACTACGAGAAAGATGTATGGAGATGACCGAACACACGCCCCCGCGTCACGCGGTGGTGATCGCCTCTGGTGGGCTGGACAGCACCACCGTCGCCTACTGGCTTGCCGGCAGCGGCAGCAGGCTCACGATGCTCTCCTTCGACTACGGGCAGCGGCACCGGAAGGAGCTCGACTTCGCGGTGCTGATCGCCGACCGTCTCGGCGCTCGCCACGAGGTGGTGGACCTGGGCGGGCTCGGCCGCCTGCTGTCGGGCTCGGCACTGACCGACTCCGCCGTCGCGGTGCCAGACGGCCACTACACCGCCGAGAGTATGCGCAGCACCGTGGTGCCGAACCGGAACGCGATCATGTTGTCGGTCGCGGTCGGCGTGGCGGTAGCTTCCGGGGCGGACGCGGTGGCATTCGGTGCCCATGCCGGTGACCACGCCGTCTACCCGGACTGCGGCAGCGAGTTCTTCGACCTCTTCGCCGAGGTTGCCCGAGTCGGCAACGAGGGGTTTGTCGCCCAGGGTTTCCAACTGCTGGCGCCGTTCATCCACCAGTCGAAGGCCGACATCGTGCGGGTCGGCGAGCAGGTCGGTGTGCCGTTCGCGGAGACGTGGTCCTGCTACCGCGGCGGCGCGCTGCACTGCGGGACGTGTGGGACGTGCACCGAGCGGATCGAGGCGTTCGAGCTGGCCGGCGTCGACGACCCGACCGAGTACGCCGCCGCGTCGTCGGGAGTGGCCCGATGAGCGAGCTCGTGCTGCCCGGCCGACACCGGATCGCGAAGACGTTCCGCTTCGAGGCCGCGCACTTCCTGCCCGGCCTGCCGGAGGGGCACCAGTGCGCCCGGATGCACGGCCACTCCTACGAGGCCGCGTTCGTGCTCACGGCCGGCCGGTTGGCGGAGCCGGGCTTCGTCACGGACTTCGGCGACCTCGCCCCGGTGAAGAAGATGATCGACAGCACGCTCGACCACCGGATGCTGAACGACGTGCTGCCGGTCGCGCCGACGTCGGAGAACCTCGCCGCGTGGCTGGCCGGGTGGTTCGTCGAGCACGTGGAACCGGGGCTGCCGGGCCGGCTGGCGTCGGTTCGGGTGTCGGAGACGCGCACCAGCTGGGCCGAGTTCGTGCTGGAGGAGCGGTGAGCCTGTCGGGAGGCGAGCTCGCCGGCGGCAGGGGGCTGCTGGTGGCGGAGTGCTTCGGGCCGACGTTCCAGGGCGAGGGCCCGAGCGTCGGGCAGCAGGCCCTGTTCGTCCGGTTGTCGCGGTGCAACCTGCGCTGTCCGGGGTGCGACACCCCGGAGACGTGGGACTGGTCCCGGTTCGACCCGCGCGAAGTGTCCACCCGGCTCGGCGTCGAGGACCTCGCGGTGTGGGTGATGTCCTGGTCGCCGCGACTGGTGGTGATCACCGGTGGCGAGCCGTTGCTCCAGCAGGACGCGGTCGTCGACCTGGTGCGGCTGTCGTCGGGGCGGCGGGTGGAAGTGGAGACGAACGGGACCGTCGTCCCGCGGCCTGAGCTGGTCGAGGCGGTGGCCGGGTTCAACGTCTCGCCGAAGCTGGAGGCCTTCGCCGCGCTCGGGGATCGGCGGATCAACCCGGAGGCCCTCAAGGCGTTCGCGGACTGCGGGAAAGCCCGGTTCAAGTTTGTCGTGCGAGAGGCCGCCCAGCTCTCTGAAGTCGGCGACCTGGTTGAGGAGTTCGCGCTCGCCGATGTGTGGATCATGCCAGAGGGAGCCAGCAGCGGTGAAGTGCTCGGCGGGATGCGGGTGCTGGCGGACGAGGTCCTGGCCCGGGGCTGGAACCTCACCCCGCGGCTGCACACGCTGATCTGGGAGGACGAGCGTGGTCGCTGAGGGCAGCAAGGTGCCTGAGCGGCGCGGTCGTTCCGACTCCCCGAGGCCGCGCGTGTTGGGTAGCGGCCAAGCACTTGGTACGGAGGGGAGCGGGATCCTGCATGCCGCTCAGGCAGGATCCACTATAGCCAACTCCCGTGCACCGCGCGCCCATTCGCTGATGCCGTTCCTCGTCGACGTCCGGCACCTGAAGAACGCGGCGCGCGCCTGCATGCGCCGGGCCGGAGCCCCGGGTGCCGACGGTATGAGCTGGGCCCAGTTCCGGCAGGGCCTCGGCGGTCGCCTTGAGGCCCTGGCCGAGGCGTTGCGAACGGGCTCCTGGACACCGGGCCCGGTGCGCGAGGTGGAGATCACCTCGTACACCGGCAAGACGTTCCTGTCCGTGATCCCGACGGTGGCGGACCGGGTCGTGCAGCGGGCGATGCGCAACGCGGTCGAGCCGGTGCTGGAGCAGCGGGCGTTCGCCGACTGGGTCTCGGGCTATCGGGCCGGGCGCAACCGGATCTCGGCCTTGCGCGACGCCGACCGGCACCTGCGTGAGGGCTGCCGGTGGGTCGCGGACGTGGACGTGCGCAGGGTGTCGGAAGGGTCGAGCGCAGCCGAGGTCACCGAC
>NZ_JBFBDY010000380.1:0-6132 GCF_040683475.1 Kitasatospora sp. NPDC093558
ACCGAGTCCGCCGGCGGCGATCAGCGGCAGGGACGTCACCGCCCGTACGGCGCCGAGGAGTTCGAGCAGCGGCACCGCTCCCGGCGCGTCCCCGGCCCGGTGGGTGCCCCGGTGCCCGCCCGCCTCCGGGCCCTGCACGCACAGCGCGTCCATGCCGACGGCCTCCGCCGCCCGCGCCTCCTCCGGCGTGGTGACGGTGCCCACCTGGAACGACCCGGCCGCGCGGACGGCCGCGGCCTCCGCCGCCGCGGGCAGCCCGAAGGTGTACGAGACGACGTCGACCGGATCGGCCAGCAGCACGTCGAGCTTGGCCTCCCAGTCGTCCCGGTCCGGCCCGATCTCCTCGGGCAGCCGGACCTCCCACCGCTCGGCCTCCGGCCGCAGCCGCTCCCGGTAGGCCGCGACCGCCGCCGGATCGCCGGGCGCGGCCGGGACGAAGAGGTTCACGCCGAACGGCCGGCCGGTCAGCTTCCGTGCGGCGGCGATCTGTTCGGCCGTCCCGGCGGCCGTCCGGTACCCCGCGGCCAGGAACCCCAGCCCGCCGGCCCGGTTCACCGCCGCCACCAGCTCCGGGGTGGTCGCCCCGCCCGCCATCGGCGCGGCGATCACCGGCACGGCGAGCTCGTCGAGACGGACGGTCATCGGGGCACTCCTCAACACGGTCGCGGACACCGAAGCCGCGGGGACGGGACGCCCCTCACCCTACGCCCGCCGGATCAGCCCCCGGCCGCGCGCCTCCCGCACCGCCGCCGTCCGCGAGTCGACGCCCAACTTCGTGTAGATGTGCACCAGATGCGACTTCACGGTGGCCTGGCTCAGGTGCAGCCGCTGGCTCACCTGCTGGTTGGTCAGCCCGTCCGCGACCAGCCCCAGCACCTCGATCTCCCGGTTGCTGAGCGACGCCGCCGGCGTCCGCATCCGCTCCAGCAGCCGGTCCGCGACGGTCGGCGCGAGCGCCGTGCGTCCGGCCGCCGCCGCCCGCACCGCCTGGGCGAGCTCCTCCGGCGGGGCGTCCTTGAGCAGGTACCCGGTGGCGCCGGCCTCCAGGGCCGGCAGGGTGTCCGCGTCCGTGTCGTACGTCGTCACGACGAGCACCCTCGGCGCCCCCGCGCGGGCGGTGATCTCGGCCGTCGCCTGGGCGCCGTTCATCGCCGAGCCCGGCCCGAACTGGAGGTCCATCAGCACGACGTCGACGCCGCCCCCGGCGGCCAGCTCGACCGCCCGTTCGGCGGTGGCCGCCTCCGCGACGATCGTGAAGTCGGCTTCGCCCTCCAGGACGGCCCGCAGCCCGGCCCGCACCACCGGGTGGTCGTCCGCCAGCAGCAGCCGGATCACGCGCCCACCTCCGCCGCCGCCGGGAGCACCGGCAGCAGCACGGCGAGCGCCGTGCCCTCGCCGGGCGCCGACTCCACCGTGAACGTGCCGCCGAGCGCCCGGGCCCGCGCCCGCATCGACGGCAGCCCGAACCCGCCGTCGTCGCGCCCCGGCCGCACCGCGACCGCCGCCGGATCGAACCCGGCCCCGTCGTCGAACACGTCGAGTGCCACCTCGCCCTCCATGTAGCTGAGCGTCACCTCGGCGTGCGAGGCCCGCGCGTGCCGGACGGTGTTGCCGAGCGCCGACTGCGCGATCCGCAGCAGCGCGACCTCCTGCGGCACCGGCAGCCGCACCGCCTCCCCGGAGACGTGCAGGTGGACGGGCAAGCCGCTGTGCGCCGTCGTGGTGGCGCACAGCCGCTCCAGCGCGACCGGCAGCGGATCGCCGTCGAGCGCGGGCGGGGTGAGCGCGCGGACGAAGCGCCGGGCCTCGTCGAGGTTGTCCTGGGCGGCCTGCCGGGCCTGCTCGACGTAGCCGGCCGCGGCGTCCGTGCGCTCCGGCAAGGCCCGCTGGGCGGCCCGGAGCAGCAGCTGGATGCTGCTGAGGCTCTGCGCGAGGGTGTCGTGGATCTCCCGGGCGAGGCGCTCGCGTTCGGCGAGCACACCGGCGGTGTGGTGCGCGGTGGCGAGGTCGGCGCGGGCGGCGGTGAGCTCGTCGATCAGCCGGCGGCGCTCCTCGCTCTCCCGGTACAGCGCCTGGTAGCCGAGGACGGTCGCGGTGGCGACGGCGGCGCCGAGCGCGGGCCCGATCGACGCGGCCAGGCTGAAGGTGTGCTGGTGCCAGGACCACGCGGCGATCGCGGCGGCGGCGGTCAGCGCGACGGCGGCCACTCCGCCGCGGCGCCCGAGCAGGTGCAGTTCGAGGAAGTACAGCGGGAACGCCAGCCACACCCCGTCCTGCGTGGCCACGAGCACGCCCGCCCAGGTGACGCCGAGCAGCGCGAGCCACAGCGCGGCCGCCCCGCGCGAGCGGCGGACGGCGGCGAGCCGCGGCCCGGCCGCGTAGGCGGCGCCCATCGCGACGGCGGCGGCGGTCACGGACGCCGGGTCGCCGTCGCGGCCGACGAAGGCGCGGGCGACGGCGAGGACGAGCAGGCCCGCCACAAGCAGGTGCAGGCAGACCCGGAGGACGCGGGCGACGGGGATGGTGCGGAAACGTTCGGTCGCCATCCGTCCAGCCTAAGTTCCGTCTCCGGGGTCCGGCATCAATCAAAAGGTTGAACTCCGCTTCTGCCCTTCGATGCCGAGGATGCAATCCCCGGTGCGATGCCCCCGGAGCCCCTCCTCGACGACGGTGTACCCAACACCCGTTTCACGCAGAGAGGCCCGTCGTGTTCGTCGCCTGGAGGGACCTGGGGTTCGCCAAGGGGCGGTTCGCCCTGATGGGGACCGTCATCGTGCTGATCACCGTGCTGGTCGGCCTGCTGTCCGGGCTGACCGCCGGGCTCGGCCGGCAGAACATCTCGGCGATCACCGGCCTGCCCGCCGACCACCTGGTCTTCGGACGGCCCGCCGACGGCCAGAAGCTGTCCTTCACCGACTCCCAGGTCACCCCCGACCAGTGGCAGGCCTGGTCACACGAGCCCGGCGTCACCTCCGCCCAGCCGCTCGGCATCACCACCACCAAGGCCGCCGCCGGGCAGCGCACCGCCGCCCTGTCCGCCTTCGGCGTCCCGGACGGCTCCGGGCTCGCCCCGCAGGGCGCCCGCATCACCGCCGGCCACGCCGTGCTGTCGAAGACCGCCGCGGAGAACCTCGGCGGCCTGACCGCCGGCGCCACGTTCACGATGGCCGGCCACCCGCTCACCGTGGCCGCCGTCGACGGGGACGCCGCCTACAGCCACACCCCCGTCGTCTGGACCAGCCTCACCGACTGGCAGGCGTTCGCCCCCGGCGGCGCCGGCCACGCGACCGTCATCGCGCTCACCACCACGTCCGGCAGCGGCCTCGCCGCGGCCGACGCCCGCCTCGGCACCGAGACCCGCACCCGCGACGACGCCCTCACCGCGATCGGCTCCTACACCTCCGAGAACGGCTCGCTGCAACTGATGCGCGGCTTCCTGTTCGCCATCTCCGCCCTGGTCATCGGCGCGTTCTTCACCGTCTGGACGATCCAGCGCAGCGGCGACGTCGCCGTCCTCAAGGCCCTCGGCGCCTCCACCCGCTACCTGCTGCGCGACGCGCTCGGCCAGGCCGTCCTCCTGCTGCTGCTCGGCACCGCTGCGGGCACCGCGATCGCCCTCGGCGCCGGCTCGCTGATCGGCTCCGCCGTCCCGTTCGTCCTGGACGCCCCGACCCTCCTGCTGCCCGCCGCCGTCATGATCGCCCTCGGCGCCGTCGGCGCGGCCCTGTCCATCCGCCGGATCACCTCCGTCGACCCGCTGACCGCCCTCGGGAGCGCCCGATGATTGAGCAAAGCGAAATCACCATCAATAGGTGCGCGTGGGCGAATGCCCTCGCCGAGCGCAGCGAGGTGGGCGCATGAGCCTGCACCTCGACCGCGTCACCCTGACCTACCCGGACGGCGACGGCCGGCTCACCGCCCTCGACGACATCTCGCTGACCGTCCCCGCGGGCACCATCACCGCCGTGGTCGGCCCGTCCGGCTCCGGCAAGTCCAGCCTGCTCGCGGTCGCCGCGACCCTCATCACCCCCGACTCCGGCCGGGTCACCGTCGACGGCACCGACACCACCGGCCTCACCCGCGCCGAACTCACCGCGCTGCGCCGCACCCGCATCGGCATCGTCTTCCAGCAGGCCAACCTGCTGCCGTCCCTCTCGGCGGTCGAGCAACTCCAGGTGATGGCCCACCTCGACGGCCGCTCCCCGCGCACCGCACTCCCCCGCGCCCTCGAACTCCTCGACGCCGTCGGCCTCCGCGACCAGGCCACCCGCCGCCCCCACCAGCTCTCCGGCGGCCAGCGCCAACGCGTCAACATCGCAAGGGCGTTGATGAACGACCCGAAGGTCCTGCTGATCGACGAACCCACGAGCGCCCTCGACCACGAGCGAGGAGCAGCCGTCCTCGACCTGATCACCACCCTGACCCACCAGCGCGCGACGGCCACGGTCCTGGTCACCCACGACCGCACCCACCTGACCGCCGTCGACGAGATCGCCGAAGTCCACGACGGCCGGCTGGCTACTTCTTCGCAGCCAGCACGTCGTCGACAGCCAGCGTGACCGAGGCCCCGATCGACTCCGGCAGCGTGAACGACTGCCCGGGGTGATGGACGGCGTGTACCCGGTACTCGCCGTCTCGCGGCTCGGTCAGCACCATGACCTTCTGGTTCTTCCGGTCGACGATCAGGTAAGCGGGCACTCCCGCATCGGCATAGATGCCGGGCTTGACCTTGACATCGGAGAGGTGGTTGGAGGACGTGACTTCTACGACCAGTCGAAAGATCGCCGGGTCGTAGCAGTTGTGCTTGATCAGGTGGTCCCGATAGTCGGCGTCAACAACCGACAGGTCCGGAATCGCGTAATCCGATGAGCCCCCCGGCAGCCACATGCCGATCCCCTGAACCACTCTGGAGTCCTCACCGTGAAGTCCCGCCGACCACAGCGGAATCATGATGTCGGTGAGCGTTTCCCCATGCGGCCCGTCGGGAGGCGGCGTCACTGTGATCTGACCTCCGATGATCTCGACCCGGTGCCCCACGAGCCGCTCGGAGAGCATCTCGGCGGTTTCGAGCAGCGTCATCCGCCCGAAGGGTTCTTCCAGTGCGGCGGACATGGAGTTCCTCCTGACTGCCGATGTCGAGAACATCATCGTAGGACGCAAGCGCCTTCCGACGCCCGATCTTCAACCCTCACCCGAACGAGTGGTTTAGCCCTGCCGGGCCCGCAGCCGCAGCGCCGTCCGGGGCTCCTCCTCCGCCTCCTGGCCGTTCGCCCACAGGGAGCGCACGTGGCTCAGGTGGCGCGTCATGCACGCCTCCGCCGCCTCCGCGTCGCCCGCGAGCATCAGGTCCAGCAGCTCCAGGTGCTCCTCCGCCGACGACACCAGCTCGCCGCGCTCGTCGAGGCGGTTCAGGCCGTACAGGCGCGAGCGCTTGCGCAGGTCTCCCACGACCTCGACGAGCCGCGTGTTGCCCGCCAGCCCCAGCAGGTCGAGGTGGAACTGCCGGTCCGCCTCCAGGTAGCCGATCAGGTCGTGCTTGCGCGCCGCCGCCACGATCGCCTCGGCCTGCGGCCGCAGCCGCTCCAGCTGCTCCTTGGTCGCCGTCCGCGCGACCCGGCCGACGGTGGGGACCTCGATGAGGGCGCGGATCTCGGTGTAGTCGTCGAGGTCCCGCTCGGTGAGCTCGGTGACCCGGAAGCCCTTGTTGCGGACGGCCTCCACGAGGCCCTCGCGCGCGAGGTCGAGCATCGCCTCCCGCACGGGCGTCGCGGACACGCCGAAGTCGGCGGCGAGCGCGGGCGCGGAGTAGACGACGCCGGGGCGCAGCTCGCCGGAGATGAGGGCGGCCCGGAGCGCGTGGGCGACCTGGTCGCGGAGCCGCTCCTGCACGGAGATCAGGGTGCGGGACTTGAGCTCGGCCATGGTGTTCCTCCGGGTGGGTGCAGAACACCAGCGTACAATGTCACGTTACGGTGCGTGCGCAACGGTCCACGATGCGGTCCGCGATTCGCAGGTCCGCGACGCGGCTCGCAGCTCATCGTGGCAGCGGCCGCCGGCCGTGACAACGGCCGGCGGCACACGATCTGCTACGCCTTCCGGAACCGCCCGACCAGGCTGGTCAGGCTCGACGCC
>NZ_JBFBDY010000381.1:0-6118 GCF_040683475.1 Kitasatospora sp. NPDC093558
GTGGTCCTGACGGCATCGGCGGTGACGGCGCTCGTCCTGCTGCGTCCCGGCTCGGGGCAGGATGCGGTGCGGAGCGCCCCGATCGCCGACGCCTTCGTCGGCTACTGGGGCGGTGACATCGACGACGCCTCCGGGCTGGCGGGCGCCGTCGCCCTGGAGATCCACGACAAGACCAGCAGCAGCGGGGGCGACGACCGGATCGAGACGTCGATCGACCTCGTCGGCCAGGCGGTCTCCGGTGAACACGCGAAGTGCCTGTCGGCGTACGACCGCCAGGATGTGTCGGACCAGGAGCTCGTCCTGAAGGGGCACCTGGTCGGTGGCCCGGACTCGCAGGGCCCGGGCTGCAAGAAGTTCCTCGACGCCATGACGGTGACGATCGACACCGCCAATGCCGGTTCCCTGCAGATCAGGTGGGACGACCGCGGCGGACGGACCGCGAGCGCCCTGCTGACCAGGACCGATTCGTTCCACAGCGCCCTGAAGGAGACGCCGGCGGCCACCCCGGGCAGCACCGCGACGCCCATCGGCCCCGTGCCCGCCGAGTGCAGGAACATCGACGCCGGCCGGCTGGAGCAGGTGTTCGGCAAGGAGAAGCGCACTCCCGAGGGGAAGTCGGAGCAGCTCCAGCCCGGGGCCCCGGACGAGCTCTCCCTGCAGTCGTGCACCCGCTGGTTCACCAACGGCGGCAAGACCGGCACCTACGTCGGCCTGGACGTCCTGACCTTCCGGACACCCGAGCAGGCCCAGCAGTTCTACGCGAGCTGGGCCAAGGACGACACCGGGACGGTCTCCAAGCCGCCCGTCCCGCTCGGCGACCGCGCCTTCCAGTCGTCGAAGGACAGCCCGCTGGCCAACGAGCGGGACTACCGCCTGGCGGTCGTGGCCGCCAACCGGGTCGTGCGGGCGTACGTCCCGCACGACCGGGGGTTCCAGGACGACGCCGTGGCCGCTGCGGTCGGCGACGTGGCGAAGGGGATGCTCGCCGGCCTGAAGTAGCGTCCGTCCGCCGGCCGGTCTCGGCCGAGCGGGTGGTCCGCGTCGCCGCGGCCCGCGTGGTGGGTGGATCGGCGGTGGCCGGGCCGTCCACCGTACGGGTCGACCGGCCGAGGTGAGGAGCTCAGGGTGACGCAGTACGACGAGATCGGCGCGCGGTACGAGAAGTCGAAGACGACAGCGGCGTTCTCCGCCGTCGACACGTACAGCCTGGAGCGGGAGTTGGGCGACGAGCTGCGCGGGGCCGCGCTCGACCTGGCGTGCGGCTACGGGTTCACCACCCGGCTGCTCGCCGAGCGCGGCGCCGGGCCGGTGCGGGGCGTCGACGTCTCCGCCGCGATGGTCCGCCTCGCGCGGCAGGTGGAGCAGCGGCTCGGGCAGGGCATCGAGTACGTGGTGTCGGACGTCGCCGCGATGCCGGTGCTGGGCGTCCACCAACTCGCCACCGCTGTCTACCTGTTCAACTACGCGCCGACGCGCGCCGCGCTGCGGGCGATGTTCGGGGCGATCCGGGCGAACCTGGACCACCGGGGGCGGCTGGTGGCCATCGCGCCGAACCCGAGCCCGTTCCCCGAGGGCAACTGGGACCGGTTCGACGTCACCGTCCGCGCCCGTGTCCCCGCCGAGGAGGTGCCGCTGCTCAAGGCGGCCTTCCTGCTCGACGAGCCCGTGGCCTTCGAGTTCTACGAGTGGCGGCGCGAGGACCTCGAACAGGCCGCCCGCGACGGCGGGTTCGGCACCGTCGACTGGCGCCCGCTCGCCACCCCGCCGGCCGACGACCGCTTCAGCGCGGCGCTGTGGGCGGAGTACCGCAGCGCGCCGGTGAGTTCGATGATGATCTGCCGTCCGTGAGGACGTGTGACAACGCGACGTGCGGGGGGCGTCCCAACGGACGCCCCCCGCACCGGTGTGTTACTGCATGAGCGCCAGCCGAGCGGCGAAGCCGATCAGCAGCACGCCCGTCACCTGCTCGATGCGGCTGCGCACCCGGGGGCGGCGCAGGAAGGCACCGAAGCGGTCGACGGTGACGGTGTAGAGGCCGAACCAGAGCAGGTACAGCACCACGAACTCCGCCGAGAGCACGAGCGCCTTGCCCAGCGTGTGCCCCGTCGTCGGGAGGAACTGCGGCAGGAAGGTGACGAAGAACAGCGCCACCTTCGGGTTGAGCGCGTTCGACAGGAAGCCCTGCCGCACGTACATCCGCCAGGTCTTCCCGGCCGCCTCCGACGCCTCCGCGTCGGCCGTCCCCTTCGCCGACTGCCGGGCCGCGCGCAGCGTGGCGATGCCCATCCACACCAGGTACAGCGTCCCGACGGCCTTCAGCACGGTGAACGCCACGGCGGACGCCACCAGCAGCGACGACACGCCGAGCGACGCGGCCGACACGTGCACGCTGAGCCCCAGCATGCCGCCGAGCGTGGTGTACAGGCCGGCGGCCCGGCCGCCGACCAGGGCGTTGCGGGTGATCAACGCCTGGTCGGGGCCGGGGATCATGATGAGGACGAGCGCGGCGACGGCGAACGTCAGCATGCCGCCGCCCGGACGTTCCGCAGGACGGCCGCGTGCTGCCGTTCGCGGAAGTAGAAGTGGCCCCCGGGGAACAGCCGGACCGGGACGGGTCCGGCGTCGGTGTGCCGCTCCCAGGCGGTGAGCTGCTCCTTCGTGATGAGGTCGCGGTCGCCGCCGAGCACCGTGAACGGCACGGAGAGTGCCGGCCGCTCCTGCCACCGGTAGGTTTCCAGGATCCGGTAGTCCGCCCGCAGCCCGGCCGCCGAGAGACGCGCCAACTCCGGGTCGGCGAGGAGCTCTTCGGGGAGGCCGCCGTGCCGGTCGTTCACCGCGCGCAGCAGCTCGGCGTCGGGCAGGAGGTGGAACCCCTGCTCGTGCCGGGCGAGTTCGGGCGCCGGGTAGCCGGAGAGGATCAGCCGCTCCGGCAGCGGTCGGCCCAACTCGATGAGCCGGTGGGTGAGTTCGTAGCACACGAGGGCGCCGAAGCTGTGCCCGAAGAACACGAAGGGGGTGCTGAGCGGCAGCTCCTTCGCGAGCTGGTCGACGAGGTCGGCCATCGACGTGGGCGGTTCCTCGTCGAGCCGGGAGCCCCGGCCGGGCAGCTGGACGGCCAGGACGTTCAGGCCCTCCAGCTGCCGGCCCCACCGGACGTACTCGGCGGCGGAACCGCCTCCGTGCGGGAAGCAGTACAGGGTGCGCGGCCCGGACGGGCCCGGAGCCCTGATGGTCCACTGCGGGTTGTGCGGTTCCGCCATGTCGGTCACCTCACCTCGGCCGTTTCGACGCCGGCGGCCTCGTGCCGGCCCGACGCCAGGTACTCGGCGAGGCCGTCGATCGTCGGGTGCTCCAGGATCTCCTTGGGCCGCACCGGCCGGCGCAGCTTCGCCCCGAGGTCGGCGGCCAGCACCAGGGTGGTGGCCGAGTCGACGCCGAGCGCCGTCAGCGGGAGGTCGGTGCCGACCTCCTCGACCGCGATGTCCAGCAGCTCCGCGATGTAGTCGGCGAGCCACTCGACGAGCTTGTCGCGCGTCACACGTCCTCCTGGGTTGCGTTGGGAGCCTCGGTCCGGGCGTCCTGGACCGGCACGTCGAGCGGGTTCGCCGGGCCGAGCTGCGGCTCGAACCACGCGTCCACGTCGGCCACCGTCGAGTTCTGCAGGACGACGGCGACCGGCACCTCGACGCCGAAGGTCCGCTGCAGGGAGACGGCGATCCGGGCCGCGAGCAGCGAGTCGCCGCCGGCCTCCAGGAAGTCGTCCGCGAGGTCGACCTGGTTCACGCCCAGGATGGACCGGTAGATCTCGACGAGCTTCGCCTGCCGGTCGGTGACCGGCGGCTTCACCGGGCGGCCGCGCTGCACGCCCCGGGCGCCGGCCTTGGCGAGCACCGACCGGTCGATCTTGCCGGTCGCGCTGAGCGGCATCCGCTCCAGCGGGCTGAGCCGCGCCGGGACCATGTGCTTGGGCAGGTGCGCGGCGGCGTGCGCGAGCAGCGCCTCGCGGTCGAACCGCCGCTGCTGCGCCGGTCCTTCGGCGGCCAGGACGTCGAAGCCGACCGCGGCCGGTCCGTCGCCGTCGCGGGTGAGCACCGACGTGTCGCCGTAGCCGCACTTGGTGAGCAGCCCGGCCCACTGGGTGCAGTCGAGGAGCGGATGGCCCCAGGTGCGGAACTCGGTGTCCGTCCAGCCGTCGAAGCCCTGCTGTAGGCCCATGGTGAGGTCGAACCACGGGTGCATGGCGGTCTGTTCGACCATCAGCAGCAGGCCGCCGGGGGCGAGGACGGAGCGCAGGGTGCCCAGGCTGGTGGCGATGTCCCGGGTGTCGTGCAGGACACTGGCGGCGATCACGAGGTCGGCCGACAGGCCGTCGTGGCCCTGGAGTTCGGGCTCCTGGTCGAGGTTGAGCAGCCCGTACCGGACGAACTCGTGCTCCCCGAACGCCTCCTGGGCGCGGTCGGTGAAGTAGGTCGAGATGTCGGTGAACAGGTAGTCGGTGCGGTCGGCGGGCAGCAGCGGCAGCAGGTGCTGCGTGAGCGTGCCGTAGCCGCCGCCGACCTCGACGACGCGCAGCGGCCGGTCGGCCGGCCAGTCGGCGACGAGCCGGGCGACCGCCTCGGTGGCGACGGCGTAGGCCGGGCCGAAGAGGCGGGCGTACACCTCGGGCGTGCGGTCCGAGGCGTAGAGCTCGGCCGAGTGCAGGGACTGGGTGAGGATGGCGGCGACGTTGCCGGCCAGCGAGAGCATCCAGTCGATGAGGTCGCTGGGCACGTCCAGGGTGCCGCCAAGCGCGGTGCGGGCGGCCTCGGCGACGGCGTCGGGCACGGACTGCGGGAATTCCACGGCCACTTCGAGGCCGTCCGCGGTCGTGCGCAGGTCGCCGTGGCGCACCAGGGCGTCGGTGGCGCGGGTCAGCCAGCGCTCGTAGCGGGTGGCCACGCCGGCCGCGGTGGCGGCGGACGGGTCGAACCGCTCGCCGGGCAGGTGCGGCAGGCCGAGGGTGCGGAAGGCGACGGCGGCGGCCGCCGCGTGCAGGTCGTCGAGCGCGGACCAGGCGCCGAGCAGGGTGTCGGCGTCGGGGCCGGGCGCGGCGAAGGTCGCGGCCGAGGCGAGGGCGGTGCGGCGGCGGCCGGTCTCGTCGGCGTCCGCCGTCTCGGTGACCAGCAGCGAGCCGTCGGCGCGGTCCGGCACGACGTAGCCGAGCAGGCGCGCGTTGGTCGGGTCGTCGGCGGACTTGACGACGACGGCGTTCTCCACGCCGGGGTGGCGCTGGAGGACGGCCTCGACCTCGCCGCACTCGATGCGGTGGCCGCCGATCTTGACCTGGCCGTCCCGGCGGCCGAGGAACTGGAGCACGCCGTCCGGCAGGTAGCGGCCGAAGTCGCCGGTGCGGTAGAGCCGTTCGCCGGTCCGCGGGTGGTGGACGAAGCTCGCCCCGGTGCGCTCGGGGTCGCGGAAGTAGCCGCGGGCGAGGCCGGTGCCGGCGATGTACAGCTCGCCGGGCACCCACACCGGGCAGGGCTCCATGCGCTCGTCGAGCACGTGGAAGGCCTGGTTGCGCAGCGGCTTGCCGTACGGGACGCTCGGGCAGCCCTCGGGGACCTCCTCGGCCGGGTGCCAGTTGGACCAGATGGACGCCTCGGTGGCGCCGCCGAGGCTGATCACCCGGGCGTCGGGCCACAGGGCGAGGATGCGCTCGGGCAGGTCCAGCGGGATCCAGTCGCCGCTGAGCAGGACGAGGCGCAGGCCCTCGGGGGCGTCGCCGGTGAGCTCGACGTGGTCGACGAGCATCTGCATCTGGGCCGGGACGGAGTTCCACACGGTGACGCCGTGCCGGGTCATCAGCTCGGCCCAGTGGCTCGGCTCGCGGCGCTTGTCCTCGTCGGGCAGCACGAGGGCGCCGCCGGCGAGGAAGGTGCCGAAGAGGTCGTACACCGAGAGGTCGAAGCCGAGGTCGGCGAGGCCGAACACGCGGTCCTCGGGGCCCACGCCGAAGCGCTCGTTGATGTCGGCAATGGTGTTGAGCGCGGCCCGGTGTTCGATCATGACGCCCTTGGGGCGGCCGGTCGAGCCGGAGGTGTAGAGGACGTAGGCGAGGTCCTCGGGCCGGGCGGCGTCC
>NZ_JBFBDY010000382.1:0-6117 GCF_040683475.1 Kitasatospora sp. NPDC093558
CCCATGGACGACGCACAGGAAGAACAGATGGTGCTGGTCCGATCGAGCTTCCCGGTCACGGGCCAGCCGATCAGGGTGGTGATGATCGACGGGGAGCCGTGGTTCGTCACGGCGGACGTGTGCCGGATCCTCGGCCGGCACAATCCCGCCGGCGCTATCAAGGGCCTGGAAGCCCACCAGCACCGAACTGTCGACCTGCGAGCTGTAACCATCTCCCAAAGTTATGGTTTGGACGATTCCGCAGGTCAGAAAGTCTACCGGCGGGGCAATCCATTGCTTGGCGTTGTGAGCGAGGCAGGTCTCTACAGTCTCCTCATGAGGTCCGAGAAGCGCTCCGCCCGCCCGTTCAGGGAGTGGGTCACCGGCGAGCTCCTCCCTTCCATCCGCCGCGGGAACGCCGACATCCCCACCCAGCAGCGGCGAATGGCGGAGACCCTCACCGAGGCGATCGGCCAGCAGGTGCAGATCATCGCCGAGATCGACCACGAAGACTGGCCCGGTGTGGTCATCCACTCGGACGGGACGGTGCACTGCCGGCACGGGGAGATGGCTTTCCACATGCCGACACAGGAAGAGGACAGCGGCCCACCCTTCGGCGCCTACTACGCCTGCCCGTCCGTGGAACGGGTCGGGATCCGCGGCAGCCGGGTCATCCCGGGCTGCCCGAAGCTGAAACTGGTGGACCTGATCCGCCTACGGCGCGAAGCAACCGAACGCCCGCCGGAACCTGCGGCGCCTTCGCCTCAAGCACCCGTCATGCCGCCGGATGGCGCCCTGCTCTGCGTGATCGACCGGGTCCAACTCGTTGGGCGTCCGCCGGAGATCATCCAAGTCCTGCGGGGAATCGGGCTGTAACAGCGGGAGACCCTTGTTCCGAACAAGGGTCTCCCGCATCTCCGCAGGTCGGAAACCCTACGCACGAACCTTCCGCCGCAGCCGCAGGATCATCGCCGTCCCCACCGCCAGCGGGACGTACTGCCAGCAGAACGCCCACCGGAAGGCGTCGGCCGAGTACGTCTCCGCGCCGGCCGGGGCCAAGGTGTCGAGCAGGACGCCGATGCCGAACAGGGTGATCATCGTGCCGATGAACCCGCCCATGTTGACGATGCCGGAGGCCGTCCCGAGGCGCTCCACCGGGTTGCGGGCCCGGGCGTAGTCGAGGCCGACGAGCGAGGCCGGGCCGTTGCTGCCCATCACCAGGATGATCCCGACGAGCAGCCACACCGGCGGGTGGCCGCCCGGCCAGGCCAGGACCAGTGCCCAGCCGAGTGCGGTGGCGCCGATCACCGAGAACACGATCGGCATCCGGGCGCGCGGCGAGAAGGACAGCACCCGGCCGAACGCGAAGGCGCAGGTCATGTTGGAGAGCACGAGCAGGGTCAGCAGCCCGCCGGCCTCGGTGCGCGTCATGCCCTGGGCCTCGACCAGGTAGGGCAGGCCCCAGAGCAGGCCGAAGGCGTTGCCGGGGAACTGCGTGGTGAAGTGCACCCAGAGCCCGAGCCTGGTGCCCGGCTCCTGCCAGCACTCCCGTACCTGCTGCCCGACGTTCATCCGCGGCCGGTGCTGCTCCACCGGCGGCACGGCCACTGGCGGCTCCTTCAGGAACAGCGCGACCAGCGCGAACACCGCCACGCCCAGCAGCGCGATCGCCGCGAAGGTCGGCGTCCAGCCCTCGCTGTGGAGCACCGGGGCGAGCACCACGGTGGTGACCAGGTTGCCGCCCATCCCGACGAGGCCGGTCAGCTGCGCGACGAACGGGTTCTTCGCGGCCGGGAACCAGCGCGCGGCGATCCGCAGCACGCTGATGAAGGTCATCGCGTCCCCGCAGCCGAGCACCGCCCGGGAGGCGAGCGCGGGGGCGAACGAGGAGCTGAACGCGAAGGCCAGCTGCCCGGTGCTGAGCAGCAGGACGCCGAGCAGCAGCACCCGCCGCGGCCCGAACCGGTCGACCAGCAGCCCCACCGGGACCTGCATGGCCGCGTAGACCAGCACTTGGAGGATCGAGAAGGTGGAGAGCGCCGAGGCCCCGATCCCGAAGCGCTCGGCGGCGTCCAGCCCGGCCACGCCGAGGCTGGTGCGGTGGATCACCGCGAGGACGTAGACGCTGACGCCGACGGACCACGCCAGCCACGCGGCGCGACCGCCGGGCGGGGACACCAGGGCGGCCGGGGACGGGACGGAGGAGCGGGGAGCGGGGGCGGACAGGGGACGGACTGAACGGTCTGGCTCCACGGTCATAGTGGATCCAGGGTAGTCATCCCATCATTCGACGCCCAGCGTGGGGTACGACCGATCGCCCCGGGACCGGCACTCAGCCGGTGACCGTCCAGGACACCGACCGCGTCATGTACTTGTCCCGGAAGCCCTCGTCCCGCACCCAGTCCGTGGTGTCCCGGACGGTCGCCGTGACGGTGGCGGCGCGGCCCGCCGGGATGTTCAGCTGCGCGGTGTCCAGCCGCCCGCGGTTCGCCGCCTGCGGCTCCACCGGGACGCCGTCCACCGTCCAGTCCACCCGCAGCTGGCGCGTCCCGCTCAGCGGCAGCGGACGGACGTCCAGCTCGGGGCGGCCGCCGACCTCGCCCGGCGGCGGCGCCGGGGGGTCGGTCGGGCGGATCCGGCGGTACAGCTCCTCGATGATCGCCTCGCGCGACGGCAGGTTGTAGGCGCTGCCCAGGGTGCGCATCACCGAGTCCGGCGTCGGCCGGTAGAGGCCGTTGGCGCTGCGGTACGCCCCGACCGTCCCGGCGCCGTCCGGGGACTCGGCGCCGAGCCAGCGCCACCACTTGGACTGCTTCTTGCGCATGTCGTCGGCGTTGAGGGTGGAGAGGTTCGGGTAGTCGGCGTCGTCCGGGGCGGAGTCGTACTCGTCCCCGAGGTCCCCCACGGTGTGGCCGATCTCGTGCTGGATGATCCGCCCCGCGTCCGGGCTGCCGCCCGCCAGGGTGGTCACCCCGGTGCCCCCGGCGCCGCCGTACTCGCTCGAATTGGCCAGCGCTATCAGGTACTGCGGCCCGGCGCTGTCCCCCGCGTACCGGGCGGTGGCCGCCTCGTCCGCGCAGAGTAGCCGGGCGGTGCCCTCGCACCAGAAGTGCATGCCGAGCGGGGTCCCGGGGTTGCGGCCGCGGCTCTCGGTCTCGGCTATCCCGGAGACCGGGGAGACCACCTCGACCCGCCGTATGTTGAAGAACGCCTGGTAGCTGCGGAACGGTTCGATGTCCATCAGCGAGTGCCAGGCCCGGTCCGCCTGCTGCTGGAACAGGTCCTGCTCGGCCGCCGTGTAGCCGTCGCCGAGCAGCACCAGGGTGATCCGGTTGGCCGGGTCGCCGGTGCGGCGGATGTCGACGGTCGGGGCGGGCGCGGCGCCGCGCAGGTCGGCGCGCTGCGCCGTGTGCGGCGGCACCGCCCGGTCGACGGTGGCGCCCGGCCCGATCACGCCGAACGGCGAGGGGCCGACCAGCTCCAGGGCGGCCGGGAGTACGGCGGTGGACACCAGCACGAGCGCGGCCAGACTCCGAACGAGACGGCCAGGGTTGCCAGGCGGCATACGGGTGCGTCCTCGGGGCTCCGGTCACCCGGCGTCGCCCGGGTGGTGGAGCGGAGACGTACCCGGACCGGCGTGTCGCCCCCACTGGCGGACGAAAAAGTCACCGACCTGGCCGAACGATCCACATCGGACCAGTCATACCAACGAATTCCGCCCCTGCCCCGGCCCCGGCCTCCGCCCCAGCCTCCGCCCCTGCCCCGGCCCCGGCCCCAGCCCCAGCCCCTGTCACGACCTCCGCCCCGGCCTCCGCCCCGGGTTCAGCACGAGGTGCGTCCCGAGCCCGAACAGCAGCCCCCAGAACGCCGACCCGATCCCGAACAGGCTCATCCCCGACGCGCTCGCCAGGAACGTCACCACCGCCGCGTCCCGCCCCCGCTCCTCCGCGACGGCCGCCGCCAGGCTGCCCTGCAGCGACGCCAGCAGCGCGACCCCGGCGATCACCGCGATCAGCTCCTTCGGCAGCCCGGTGAACAGGCTCACCAGCACCCCGCCGAAGCTGCCCACCACCACGTACAGCGCCCCCGAGGACATCCCCGCGACGTAGCGCCGGCGCGGGTCCGGGTGGGCCTCGGGGCCCGAGCAGATCGCCGCCGTGATCGCCGCGAGGTTGACCCCGGGCGAACCGAACGGCGCCATCAGCAGCGACACCACGCCGGTCGACCCGATCAGCAGCCGGTCGTCCGCCCGGTACCCGAAGGCCCGCATCACCCCGAGGCCCGGCGCGTTCTGCGAGGCCAGGACGACGATCGTGAGCGGCAGCGCCAGCCCCACCGCGGCCGACCAGGAGAACGCCGGCACGGTCGGCACCGGCACCGTCGGCCCGCCCGAACCCACCCGCAGCGGCAGCCCGACCGTGACCGCCGCCAGCACCGCGCCCACCAGCAGCGCCACCGGCACGGCGTACCGCGGCGCGAACCGCTTGGCCAGCAGGAACGCCGCGAAGCTCCCCACCACCAGCACCGGCGCGCTGTGCACGGCCCCGAAGATCCCGGCGCCGAACGAGAACAGGATCCCCGCGAGCATCGCGTTGACGATCCCGACCGGCACCGCCGCGATCAGCCGCCCGAACCAGCCGGTCACCCCGAACAGCGTCACCACGACCGCACACACCACGTACGCCCCGACCGCCTCCCGGTACGGGTACGCCCCGAGGCTCGTCACCAGCAGCGCGGCGCCCGGCGTCGACCAGGCTGTGATCACCGGCGTCCGGGTCCACCAGCTCAGCAGGAACCCGCTCACCCCGCTGCCGACGCCCACCGCCCAGATCCACGACGCCGTGTGGGCCGCGTCCAGCCGCCCCGCCGAGGCCGCCGCGAGCACCACCACCAGCGGCCCCGAGAACGACACCGCGATGCACACCACTCCGGCCAGCAGCGCCGTCCCCGACGCGTCCCGCCGCAGCGACCGCCGCGCCCCGCTCCCGTCCCTGTCCCCGTCCTCGTTCCCGTCCGGCACCGTCCCCGGACGGACGGTCAGTTCATCCGTCATTCCGGCAGTATCCCGAAACAAGTCCCGGAAGACGTCCGAGAATTCGGGCACGACGAAGGGGCCCTCCTCCGCACTGCTGCGCGGAGGAGGGCCCCTTCGTCGGTCCTACCGGAGGATCAGCCCCAGGTGATCAGGCGCTTCGGCTGCTCCAGGAGCGCGGCCACGTCGGCCAGCACCTTGGAGCCCAGCTCCCCGTCCACCAGGCGGTGGTCGAAGGAGAGGGCCAGCGTGGTCACCTGACGCGGGACCACCTTGCCCTTGTGCACCCACGGCAGTTCCCGGACCGCGCCGAAGGCGAGGATCGCGGCCTCGCCCGGGTTGAGGATCGGGGTGCCGGTGTCGACGCCGAAGACGCCGACGTTGGTGATGGTGACCGTGCCGCCCTGCATGTCGGCCGGCGAGGTCTTGCCCTGGCGGGCGGTCTCGACCAGCTCGCCGAGCGACGTGGCCAGCCCGGAGAGGGTCTTGGCGCCGGCGTCCTTGATGTTGGGCACGATCAGGCCGCGCGGGGTGGCCGCGGCGATGCCGAGGTTCACCTGCCCCTTGATGACGATCTCCTGGGCCGCCTCGTCCCACTGCGCGTTGATCTCGGGGTGCCGCTTGATCGCGGTGAGCAGCGCCTTGGCGACGATCAGCAGCGGGCTGACCCGGACGTCCCTGCCCAGCTCGCCGCTCTCCTTGAGCCGGCGGACGAACTTCATCGTGCGGGTCACGTCGACCTGGACGAACTCGGTGACGTGCGGCGCGGTGAACGCCGAGGCCACCATGGCCTGCGCGGTGGCCTTGCGGACGCCCTTGATCGGCACCCGGACGTCGCCCGCGGCGGACACGACCGCCACCGCCTCGACCGGCGCGGCCGCGACGGGCTCGGCGACGGCGACCGCGGGAGCGGCCGGAGCCGCCGCGGCGGCGAGCGCCGACGCGTGGGCGTGCACGTCCTCGCGGGTGACGACGCCGTCCCGGCCGGTCGGGGTGACCGCGCGCAGGTCGATGCCGAGGTCCTTGGCCAGCTTGCGCACCGGCGGCTTGGCCAACGGCCGCTCCCCGGCGGGCTGTTCGGCCACGACGGGAGCCGCGACGGGAGC
>NZ_JBFBDY010000383.1:0-6109 GCF_040683475.1 Kitasatospora sp. NPDC093558
GGCCGCCGGGCAGCAGGTGCTCCCGGAGCTGCGGGACACGCTGACCCGCCACCCGAAGGCGGGCGCGGCCATCTGGTTCGTCGGCGCCGCCGAGGACGGCCTGCTGACCGGCGTCGAAGGACTGGAACCGGCGCGGGCGCGGACCGGGGTGGTCGAGGTGGAGCTCGTCAAGGACCTCGGCGACGCGGTGAGCGCCGAGCTCGCCGACTCGGGTTCCCGCGTGCTCTACTGCCGGGCCGTCCACGCGGAACCGGCGGAGGCCCTGGCCACGGCGCGCGCCGCGGCGGAGCAGGTCGTGCTCGTGACGGAGCGAACCGCCGACGGCGGGGCGTGACCGCTCGCCCGCCCGTATGAACGGCAGGCCGTCCGTGGTCGCACCGGACTTTGCCAAATCGTGGGATTCGCCCGACGGTACCGGAACCTCCGCCGCGGCCCGTACGTCGTAAGACCCGGTAAGACCAGGCGATCGGCGGGGACTGCACGCCCGGCCGGCACGTTAGGCTGCCTGGTCAGAGGGGGAGCGGCCCGAGCGCCGCCATCGGATGACCGCCGGGACGGGCGCACCGCTCAGGGGCGCGCCCGCACCGACCTGCCACGGAGGTACTGGCCTTGCACATCGACGCCTGGATCGAGAGCGTCCCCCCGGGCGCCGTGTACGGCCTCGTGGGCTTGATCATCGGTCTGGAGTCGCTGGGCATCCCGCTGCCCGGCGAGATCGCGCTGGTCACGGCGACGCTGATGGCGGTCAAGGGCGTCGTGAGCCCCTGGGGCATCGCCGGCGTCGCGATCGCCGGTGCGATCATCGGCGACTCGATCGGCTACTCGATCGGGCGCAAGGGCGGCAAGCCGCTGTTCGAGAAGCTCGGCCGCAGGTTCCCCAAGCACTTCGGGCCCTCCCACCTGGCCACCGCCGAGCGCTCCTTCCAGCGCTGGGGCATGTGGGCGGTCTTCTTCGGCCGGTTCATCGCGCTGCTGCGCATCTTCGCGGGGCCGCTGGCGGGCGCGCTGAAGATGCCGTACTGGAAGTTCCTGATCGCCAACGTGCTGGGCGGCGTCGTCTGGGCCGGCGGCACGACCCTGCTGGTCTACAAGGTCGGCAAGAGCATCGAGCCGTGGCTGTCGCGCTTCTCGTGGGCCGGTCTGGCGGCGGCCGTCGTCGTGGGCGCCGGCTCGGCGTGGTTCATGAAGCGGCGCGCGGCCAAGGCGCACGCCGCGCACGAGGCCGCGGAGGCGGCGCGGGCCGGGAAGTCCGAGGGCGTCAAGGAGCCGGTGGCGGACTGACGTTGCGTCGGAAGGCCGGGCGTGCTGTCGGTGGTGCGGAGTAGCGTGTGACCGCGCACCGCGCGTACCGCACGTACAGCCCGCACCGAACCGAGCACTGGAGGCCCCGATGACGCAGCCGACCTGGGACGCCGTGGACGCGTACTTCTCGGACACGCTGGTCGGCCACGACCCCGTCCTGGAGGCCGCGCAGGCCGCCGCCGACGCGGCGGGCCTGCCGCACATCGCCGTCGCCCCGAACCAGGGCAAGCTCCTGCACCTGCTGGCGCTGACCGCCGGGGCCCGGCGGATCCTGGAGGTCGGCACGCTCGGCGGCTACAGCGCGATCTGGCTGGCCCGCGCCCTCCCGGCGGACGGCACGCTGATCACCCTGGAGATCGACCCGAAGCACGCCGAGGTGGCCCGCGGCAACCTCGCCCGCGCCGGGCTGGACAAGGTCGCCGAGGTGCGCCTCGGCAGCGCCCTCGACTCGCTGGAGGCGATCGGGGCCGAGGGCGGCGAGCCCTTCGACCTCGTCTTCATCGACGCCGACAAGGTCAACAACCCCGCGTACTTCGCCTGGGCGCTCCGGCTGACCAGGCCGGGCTCGCTGATCGTCGTCGACAACGTCGTGCGCGGCGGCGCCGTCGCGGACGCCGCCAGCACCGACCCCGCCGTCGTCGCCACGCGTAGGCTGCACGACGTGATCGCGGCCGAGCCGCGCGTCACCGCGACGTCCGTGCAGACCGTCGGCAGCAAGGGCTACGACGGCTTCACGCTGGCGCGCGTGCAGAACTGAACCACCGCAAGACGCAAGACCTTGGAGGACCCTGTGCGGATCGGACTGCTGGGCACCGGCCCCTGGGCGGAGCGGGTGCACGCGCCCGTCCTCGCCGACCACCCCGGGCTGGAGTTCGCGGGTGTGTGGGGGCGGCGCCCCGAGGCCGCCACGGCGCTCGGCGCGACGCACGGGGTCCCCGGGTACGCGGACCTCGACAAGCTGCTCGCCGAGGTGGACGCGGTGTCGATCGCGCTGCCGCCGACCGTCCAGGCCGACCTCGCGGTGCGCGCCGCCGAGGCCGGCTGCCACCTCCTGCTCGACAAGCCGGTCGCGCTGACCGTCCCGGACGCGCGCCGGGTGACCGAGGCCGTCCGGCGGCACGGCGTCGCGTCCGTCGTGTTCTTCACCGTCCGCTTCGGCGGCGACCAGATCCCGTGGATCGAGCAGCAGGCCGCGCTGGGCGGCTGGTTCACCGGCCGCTCCGACTGGCTCGGCTCGGTGTTCGCCCCCGGCAGCGGCAGCCCGTACGCGGCGTCGCCGTGGCGCCAGGAGAAGGGCGCACTGTGGGACGTCGGCCCGCACGCGCTGTCCGTGCTGCTGCCCGTCCTCGGCGACGCGACGCAGGTCACGGCCGTGGCGGGCCCGCTCGACAGCATCCACCTGGTGCTGCGCCACGCGGGCGGCGCGTCCAGCACGCTGGCGCTCAGCCTGACGGCGCCGGTCGCGGCCGGCGGCACGGGCATGGAGATCCGCGGCGAGCATGGCGTCGCGCACCTGCCGGAGCGCGGCGAGGGCCCGATCGCGGCCCTGCACCGCGCCCTCGACGCCCTCCAGGCCTCCGCGCGCACGGGCGAACGGCACGCGTGCGACGCGGAGTTCGGCCTGCGCGTGGTGGAGATCCTCGCGGCGGCCGAGCGTTCGCTGGAGTCCTCGGCGCCCGTCGAGGTCTGAGCCGGGTCACCGTCCGACCCGGGTCACGGCATTGGTTCGCGCGGCCGGAAATCGACGCCCTCGTCCGAGCTCAGCACCACGCCCCGGCCGGCACCCCCCCACCACTGGATACGGGACGAAACCCGCGGAACCCCCGGCCACAACTGGTGGCACGAGCTCACCAAGCAACTCAAGAACGATGCGGACCCCGTGGCCCTCGCCCATGGCGTGGCTGCCATCCAGATCCATGGCTACCACTCGCGCCGGCACAGTCGGCTTGGCGTGACGCTGCCCACCAGCGGCTTCACCCGGCAACTCGTCCGGCAAGCAATCGAGCGGGACGCGTGGATCGTTGTCCGCAAGAGCGCCGCACCCGTCTGGGAGGCCGCCGTACCGGCCTTGGGCGCCTACCCGCGGCTCGTCACCGGCAGCAACGGCCGGAGGCTCTACCTTTCCCCGGGAAATCTCGGCGACGCCGGTTACCGCAGCATCCTGGAGGCCGTCCGCGTCTCGTGACATCGAAGGCCTGCCGGCCGTCAGGAGGCCAGGGCGCTCACCGCCCGATCCGGGAGGTTCGTCACGCCGGAGGAAGGGGCGGGCGGGGCTGGTCGGGGCGGCGGTCGGTGGGGCGGGCCGGGGGGATGACGGGGGCGTGGAAGTCGCGGGGGCCGGTCCAGAGGGCGGGTACGGCGTCGCTGCGGCGGGCGAGTTCGTAGGCGAGGGCCTCGTAGTTGACGCGCCAGCCGTGGAAGTGGCGCCAGGCGTCCTCGACCGGGCGTTCGCGGGGGAAGCCGGCGGCGGTGACCATCGCGACGGCACCGAGGTACTCGGCGTAGGTGAGGCGGATCGGCGTCGCCGGGTCCGGGTCGGGGTCGAAGTCGACGCGCAGGGCCCGGGCGATGTCCCGCATCGCGGTGAAGCCGGCGCGGATCACCAGGCGGGCCTCGGCCGGTGCCGAGCGCGGGCACAGGGCGAGGTGGAGGGCGGCGGCGTCCATGACGGCGATCAGGCCGACGACCCAGCTGCGGTTGGGCTGCGGGGAGCGGAAGGAGAGCAGCACGGGGTAGTTGGAGTGGCTCTCGCCGATGTCGGCGGCCAGCCGCTCCCAGTCCCGGTAGAGCTGGGGCAGGGCCGTCTCGGTGTCCACGAGGGACTGCCGGGCGAGCAGCTCCGGTCCCCACGCTGGCTCGCCGGCCCGCGACTGGAGCAGCGTCACCTCGGTCTCGCGCCGCTGGTAGGCGGCGTACAGGGTGGGCAGGTAGGCGATCTGCAGGGCGATCACCAGCGGGCCGCTGGCGGCGGCGAGGAAGTCGATCACGGACAGGCGCAGGCGGTCGCCGCTCGCGAAGCCGAGGGTGAAGAGGCTGGACCCGGCTTCGCGGAAAGAGATGGACCAGTCGAGCTCCGACGTGCCGTGCAGCAGCAGCGTGTACGCGAGCAGCATCCCGCTGAGCCACACCCCGAGCATGCCCAGCAGCACCAGCGGCGCGAGCCAGGTCAGTGCCCGGTCCTGCGCCCGGTAGGTGCCGAAGGGCGCGGCCCACAGCCGCAGCGCCATCCGGAGCGCGGACCAGAGCCGGAACACCAGCGCCGAGTACAGGCCGCGCGGCACGACGAGCGTGCGCAGGATGCTGCCGATGACGAGCAGGAGCACGAGCACGCCGGCGATGGTGTGGATCAACCTCATGCGGCCATTCTGGCGGTCGCCCAGGTCGGCCGCGCCGCCGGGCGACGGTCGGCGGGGCGGTCCCGGATGCCCCGGGTTGCTCTCAGGGCGCCCACGGCCGGAGCTTCTCCGGGTTGCGGACCGCCCAGATCCGGGTGACCCGGCCGTCGGCGACGTCGAACGCCGCCACCGTCACAACGACGCCGCCGCGCCGGGCCATCAGACCCGGCGCGCCGTTGACCGACCGCTCCAGGAGCTCCAGCCCCGGCGCCATGTCGGCGATGGCGAGCATGTACCGGGCGATCCGCGCGCCGCCCTCGACCGGGCGCAGGACGGTGCCGACCATCCCGCCCCCGTCGGCGGTCATCACGGCGGCGGGGTCGAGCACGGCGACGAGGGCCGGGACGTCCTTGTTCTCCCAGGCCTCCTTGACGCGCCGTACGGTGTCGGCCTGCCCGGCGGCTGTTCCGCGGATGGGAGTGGTGCCCACCCGTCGGCGGGCGGAGGCCGCCAGCTGCTTGCAGGCCGCAGGGGTGCGGCCGAGGACGCCGGCGATCTCGGCGAACGGGTACCGGAACACGTCGTGCAGGACGAACGCCACCCGTTCGGCGGGCGTCATCGACTCCAGGACGACGAGGAACGCCATGGCCACCGATTCGTCCAGGACGATCTGGTCGGCGAGGCTCTCCCGGCCCCCGCCCCGCTCGGGCAGCGGTTCCGGCAGCCAGACGCCGACGTACCGCTCGCGGCGGGCCCGCGCCGAGCCGAGCACGTCCAGGCAGATGCGGCCGGTCACCGTCGTCAGCCACGCGCCGGGCGACACGATCTCGTCGCGCCGGCCACCGGGCAGCGCGTACCAGCGGGCGTAGGCCTCCTGGACGGCGTCCTCGGACTCGGCGAGGGAGCCGAGCAACCGGTAGGCGACATTGACCAGTTGGTGCCGCTCGCCGGCTATGCCGTCCTCTGCCGCCCCCATGCCCGACCGCCTCTCGCCTTACCTCTCGCCTTACCTTTCGCGGGCCCGCGTCGTCGGGCTGGTGAGACCTTACAGAAGAGAGGACCGAGCCATGGCCACCACCCGGACGACGACGGTGCGGCGCCCGTTTCCGCTGCTGCGGATCGCGATCGCGCTCCAGACCCTGACCATCTTCCTGCAGGCCGCCTCCGCCGGGCTGCTGCTGACCGCGTCCTACGGAGAGACGCTGCACAGCGTCGGCGCCCGCGTGATGTACGCGGCGTCGATGCTGTACGTGCTGGCGGCGGTGCTGGCCTGGAAGCCGGGTGGCGGCCCGCTGCGGCCGGTCTGGGAGGCGTCCGGCTTCCTACTCCTCGCATCCGCCCAGGTCGTCCTCGGCATCGCCCACGTCCCGTCGGTCCATCTGCCGCTGGGCGTAGCGATGTTCGGCCTGAGCGTGCTGGCGCTGGCGAGGCGGTGAACCGATCGTCGCCCCTTTTGCTCGGCGCGCGCGAGT
>NZ_JBFBDY010000384.1:0-6092 GCF_040683475.1 Kitasatospora sp. NPDC093558
GCGGCGACCGGCTCGCCGCCGTCGCCGCCGCCTGGCCCGACCCGCGGCTGCGCCCGGCCGTCGCCGCCGACCTGCGCGACGCCGTCGCCCTCGGCGGGCCCACCCGCGGCCGCGCCCTCGCCCACCTGCTCGCCCTCGGCGCCGGCGACGCCACCCGCCAGTTGGCCCGGGCCCTCCTCGACAGCGGCGACGAGGCCGCCGGGAGCCTCGCCCTCGCCGCCGCCCTCGCGGGCCTGCCCGCCGCCGACCCGACCACCGACCGCGAGCTCGCCACCGCCGCGCTCCGCGCCGTCATCCGGGCCGACGGTTTCGGGCGGCACGGCGGCAGGTACGACCCGAGCGCCGAACAGTTCTTCCACGAAGCGCTGGTGAAGCGCGCCGATCCGCTCGTCGTCGCGGACCTGCCCCGCCCGCGCCGCGCCGAGCACTTCGGCGAGCGCGCTGCGGAGAGGGTGTCCCACCTCACCGCCGCCGACCGCCCTGGCACGCTCCCCGTCCTCGACGCCGTCCGGCTCGACTCGGGCGCGGTCCTGGTTGCCTGCGGCCACGCGGGCGTGCGGCTGATCGGCCCCGACGGCCGCACCCGCGCCCGCTGGGACGTGCCCACCGACCAGCTCGTCGTCGCCGACCACGGCGGCGTGGCGCTCCTGGTCGCCCGCTACGGCGAGGTCCACGAGATCGTCCGCCTCGACCTCGCCACGCGCACCCTCCGCCCGTGGACCACCCTGCGGGCGCGCCGGATCGTCCCGTCCTTCGACGGCCGGCACCTGGTCACGGTGGACGACGTCGGCATCACCGTCCTCGACACCCACACGCCGCGCCCCACCGCCGTCTGGCGCGAACTCGGTCACGGAGAAAAGCTGTTGAGCCCCGTCGTGCGCTCGGCGAACAGCCTCGCCGCACTGGTGCGGACCCGCCCCGAGGGCCGTACTCCGGGCACGGCCGAACTCTGGCGCTGGGACCTGCCCGGCTGGGGGCTGCGCCGCCTCCCCGGACCGGACGAGGACGCCCCGGTCGCGCCGCAGCCGCTCACCAGCGGCCGTCTGCTGAGCGTCCGGCCGGGTGCGCTCCACTGGACGGGCGAGACCGGCTCGTCGTCCCTGGAGGTGGACGGGGAGGGGGAGTTGCACACCGACGGCCTGTGGTGGGCGTACGCCACCCCGGATGCGGAGGGCATCCGCGTCCGCGCCGGCGTCGGCACGAAGCCCGCCTTCACGGCCGTCTTCCCGGGCGCGTCCGGCACTTCGCTGGGCGTCCGCCAGCACGCCGGCACGGTCACCCTGTGGCACCGCAGCGGTCGCGTCCTGGCCGCCACCCCCGACGGCACCCTGCTCGCCGCCCTGCGCGTGACGACGTCCTGAAGTCGGGTGCCGGGCCTGCGGATCCGTCCTTTTTCGGCCCACGCCGAAGGACGGTGACAGTGTCGCCGCACCGTCGGCAGGATGGGTGCACCGGGGCGGGGCCGCGCCGGTCGGAGACCGACGGGGGTGGTTTCCGGCCGCCGCCGCCCCGGTCGACGCTCAGCCGGTCAGCCGGTCAACTCGCGCCTGCGGCAAGGAGGGTGAGACCGGCGGCCGTGGGGGAGTGGATCGCCGTCGTGCGGTCCCGCAGGGTCGAGATGAGGCCGGCCGCCCGGAGCACCGTCGCGTGCTCGCTCGCGCTGGCCGCCGAGATCCGGACGGCGGAGGCGATCGCGCCCGTCGAACAGCCGTCCTGCTCCGCGATGGTGAGCAGGACGGCCGCACGAGTCCGGCCCAGCAACGCGGCCAGCGCCGCGCCCGTCTGCGCCGACGGTGCGGGCGTTCCGCTCAACGGCCTTACGGCGGCAGGCTGGTGGGCCGGGTAGAGCAGCACGGGTTGCGGCTCCCCCTCCGGGAACACCACGGCCGCCCCCGTGACGTACGCCGAGGGCACCAGCAGCAGCCCCCGACCGGCGAGGTGCACGTCCTCGTCCAGCCCGGAGAACATCCTGATGCTCAACACCGGTGCCTCCCAACGGATCCGGGCCGGCAACAACCGGTTGAACAGCTGCTGGACCCCACCCTCCAGCAGGTCGCGCCCGCGGACCGCCCGGTCGGCGGACAGCAGGTCCTCCGCCGAAGCCCGGTACGGCGTGAGCAGCACGTCGTGGACGTGGCCCAGCGCCCCGACCAGCCGGTCCAGCAACTCGCGGTCCTCACCCAGCGCCCGGGCCCAGCCGGGCAGTACGCGCGTGGCCGCCACCTCGGCGAGGTCCTCCCGGATCCGCCGGGCCGGCGTGGCCGCGACGGCCTCCAGCAGCTCCGCCGCACTCCGGGTGCCCGTCGGGTTGAGGAACCCCGGCGACAGCCCGTGCGACGGCACCAGGTCCAGCACCATCCGCGCCTCCGGCCCCAGCCGGCCCAGGACCTCACGCCGCCAGGCCCCGAACCGGACCTCCTGGCCACGATCCTGCAGGACGCGCAGGGCGGCGTTGAGCTCGACCATCGGAGCCACACTCCCCGCCACGCGCGTCCGGGCCAGGTCCTCGCCCGTGAAGTGGAACCGAAACGGCATCCCGCCCCCCTCCCGAACCGGCCGACCGCCACAGGGCGTTCATGATGCCAGCGCATGCGGACGTTGAGGACCGCCAGGGCTCCTGTCAACGCTACATTCGGGCCACGGCCTCGGCGCTCATGCAGTCGTCTTCTGGGACAACCTCGCGGTCCCGTCGACCGCGAAGCCGTCCTGGCCGTGCTCGCGGGCGCCCCACTCACCCGGCGGACGGTCGAGGCCCTGTCGGCCACCGCGAACTTCGCCACCGTCGCCGCGCAGGCCCGGAAGCTGGGCTACGCCGTCAACGAGGTCTGACCGCCGTGCCGCCTCCTCAGCGCATCCAGGCGGGCGACTCGATGCCCCAGAATTCGTTCCAGGCGCGGGAGTAGGCTCGGGATTCCGGTCCCACGGCGGGCCAGACCGATTCGAGGTCGAATCCCTCATCCCAGGCGTTCAGCAGCGACTCGAAGAATCCCGTGGCGACGGCCGTGCCGTCCGCCTCATCGCCGTGGGTCAGGATGTCCTCCAGGAGACGGAAGAGCAGGTTGGTCTGCCCCGGGGTGAACTCGGCCGAGTGGTTGGCGAAGTCGGTGGCCAGACTGCCGAGCCGAAGAATCACCGGGGGCACGTCGTTCGGGTCGTCCTCCGGGTCGCCGTCCGCCGCGTCGTTGTCCCCCGCGTCGCCGTCCGCCGAAAGCTCCCGCCAACTGTCGACGTAGGCCTGGTCGGCGGCCGCCAGTATGGCGCTGACCCCGACCAGTTCGTCCCACCACGGTGGTGTCGCCACCGGTGACCTCCCCTGCCCACACGAAACTTCGTGGGCGCATCGTATCCGTGCGGGCCACGGGCCTCTACAGAATTTCCTGGGTCGCCTCCAGGCGCTGGATCGCGGTGCGGACGGCGGTCGCGAACGTCCAGAAGAGCGGCAGGGTGTTGGCGGCGCGGTCGGCGCGGGTGTTCTTGCCGGGGGCGAACATCGCGGCGCGCAGGTCGGTGGTGATCTCCAGCTGGGCGCCCATGGCGAGCATGCTGCGGTTGCAGATGTTCTCCGGGGAGATGCCCGCGATCTCCTCCTCGCCCGAGGCCGTCACCGCGCGGATGCCGGCCGCGGCGAACTCGGCCACGAGGAACTGGCGGAAGGTCGCGTTGAGCCCGCCGACGAGCACCGCCCGGGCGCCCGCCTCCAGGCCGGCCTGGGCGGGGGTGCAGCCGTGCAGGGACAGCACGTTGAGGCTGCCGGCGCACATCGCGCGGGCCACCGTGTCGTCGCAGTGGGTCGAAGTGACGTGCAGCGCGCTGTTGTTGGACGAGCGCAGGCCCTCGAACATCCAGAAGTCGTGCACCGGCCCGGCGGCCGGCGTGGGGGCGAGGTCGGCCGGGTGGTATCCGGCGACGGCCAGGCACAGTTCGGAGGTGCCGCCCTCGATGCCGCCGCCGTGCGGGGCGATGACGGTGGTGCGGATGAAGGGCGTGGTGGCGGCGGGGTTCTGGTCGTCGATCAGGTGGCGGCGGTGGCGGCGCCCGTAGTCGATGCCCTTGACCAGGCTTTTGTCCCGGTAGAGCGCGGTGTTGGAGGGGTAGAGGTCGGCGGCGTGCGCGGGGGTGGCGCGCAGGACGGTGCCGAGGGAGGCGAGGGCCGGGGCGGTTGCGAGTGCGGCGATCAGCGTGCGGCGGTTCATCACGGCTGAGGATCATGACAGGAAGTCGGGGGTGCGGCAAATCAATCGCATGAATTGATCGATGGGTGGGGGATGGCATGGCGATCCGTTATGGAATTGTCATTCGGATTGACTGGAAGGACCTTGCGGGAGTGAGAGATTGTCATCTGACTTTACTCAAGCCTTACCTGTCAATGCTCATCTCTTGAGAGAGTCTGGATGTCACGATGGTCTCCGGCCTCGTCCGCCTTCGGCGGCGGGGCCTTCTCCACGCGTCGGGTGCGCCCTGTGGCGGCGCTCCTGACGCTCGGCCTGCTCGTGCAGGCCGGGGTGACAGCCGGCGCTGCTGTGGCCGGCCCGGCCGTCCCTGGACGGACGGCAGGCCGCGCTGCATGATCGTCCGATGACCACTCCAGAGATCGTCGTCGAACGTCAGCTCGCCGCCTACAACAGCCATGACCTGGACGCCTTCCTGGCGACGTACGCCCCCGACGTCACCGTCAACCGCCGTGACGGCAGCCACCTCGACGGGCGCGAAGCGCTGCGGGAGGTGTACGCGGGCATGTTCGCGAAGGCGCAGTGCCGGGCCGAGATCGTCGGGCGGCTCACCGAGGGGGAGTGGGTGGTGGACCACGAGATCGCCCACGGCATCAGGGACGAACCGGTCCGGGTGCTCGTCGGCTACCGGGTCCGCGAGGGCCTGATCGACCGGGTGGACTTCCTCGGGTGAGAGCCGCCGAGGGGCAGCCTTCGTAGGGGCGAGCCGAGCTGCCAACTCCTCGTCCACGGCGGCGCGTTGGATCCAGATCCCCGCGAGCGATTCCGCGCACAGTGCCACCGGCCCCGGAGGCTCGCGATCAGCGCCGCTTCCTGTGAGCCGGATGCACGCCGCTCAGTGCTCCTCCGCCCGGCCGCCGACGAGCGAGGTGGCCGTCCGTGCCACCTGCTCGAAGGGGGCGAGGTCGCCCGCCGCCCGGCACAGTACGTGCGCGCCCTGCAGCAGCGTGATCAGCGTCGCGGCCAGGCCGCCGGCGGCGTCGGGGTCGAGCCCGGCGGCGGACAGCCGCTCGGCGAGGCGGTCCGCCCACGCCGTGAACGCCGTCGAGGCGATCCGGCGCAGCGATGCGTCGTCGTCCGCCGAGCCCGTTCCGATGGTGACGGCCGCGACGGCGCACCCGCTGCCTGCCGCCGAGTCCGCGACCACCGGCCTGACCAGGTCGAAGAAGGCCTCGACGACCTCCAGCGGGCTCCCTGCGGGCAGCGCGGCGAGGTGGGCGCTGACGTCGCGGGCGTTGCGCTCCGCGGCCTCGGCGACGAGTTGCGCCTTGCCGGCGGGGAAGTGGTGGTAGATCGCGCCGCGCGCGGCGCCGCTGGCGGCGAGGACGTCGGTGAACGACATGCCCGCCACGCCCCGGTGCTGGAGCGCCGTGACGGTCGCCTCGATCATGCGCTCGCGGGTGTCGCCGGCCAACGCCGCCTCCTCCGGTCCGTGGGGCCCGGTCGGTGGGTCCCCCTTGACTAGGACGCCCATCCTACTCGAAGCTGGACTAGCTAGGACGTACGTACTAGCGCGACCGACCGACCCTTCAGGTCCAAGGAGACAGCCATGCCCATCACCGTGACCGCACCCCGTGGCGTCCTCACCCCCGCCGGCGAGCGCGAGATCCTGCCGCAGCTGACCGCCGCCCTGACCGAGGCCTCCGGCCTGGCCGCGAACCCCGGCTTCCTGTCGATGGTGGGCGGCACCGTCCACGTCCTCGACCCCGAGCACGTCTACGCGGGCGGCGTGAACCGCCCGGTGGTCATGGTCGAGCTGAAGCTGCCCGACATCGGACTTCCGACCGCGGAGTCCCGGGCCGCCTTCATCCGGGCCGCGACGAGGAGCCTCCGGCGGACGAGGATCGGATCACCTGAGCGAGA
>NZ_JBFBDY010000385.1:0-6076 GCF_040683475.1 Kitasatospora sp. NPDC093558
GAACCGGATGCCGGTCGCGTCGCGCAGGGCGTTGGCGAAGGCGGGCGGCACCGGGTTGAAGGGGCTCTCGGACATCGACTTGGCGCCGAGGGGGCCGATGGCGTCCGACGTGTCGGAGAAGTGCACCTCCGTGCGGGGCACGTCGGCGTACGCCGGCAGCCGGTAGCGCCGGAAGGCGGCGGTGGTGACCTCGCCCCGGTCGTCGACCAGGACCTGCTCGAACAGCGTCGCGCCGAGCGCCTGGGCCACCCCGCCCTCGACCTGGCCACGGCACTGGAGCGGGTTCATCACCTTGCCGGCGTCGGCGCCGTGGACGCTGCGCAGGATCCGCATCTCGCCGGTGTCCGGGTCGACGGCGATGCGGAACCACTGGGAGTTGAAGGCGATCGAGCGCGGCGAGCCGCCGAAGTGTCCGTCGGCGCTGAGCTCCACGCCCTGGCCGCGGGCGGCCTCGAACACCTCCTTGAGCGCGACCGCCCGCCCGTCGCACTCGACCGCGTCGGCGGTGAGGCGCAGCAGGCCGCGCGGGGTGCGGGCGTACTCGGCGGTGAAGCCGAGGATCCGTTCGGCGAGCGCGTTGGCCGCCTTCATCACCGCCTTGCCCGCGACGACCGTGCCGGCGGAGCCGAAGGCGCCGGTGTCGTGCTTGACGACGTCGGTGTCGGACTGCCGGATGGCGATCCGGTCGACGGTGGTGCCGAGGGCGCCGGCGGTGATCTGCTTGTGGACGGTGGTGGTGCCGTTGCCGAACTCCGCGGTGCCGACGGCGATGTCGTACGTGCCGTCCTCCAGGAGCTTCACGGTGGCGTCGGCGATGTGGCCGCCGGGCGGGCCGCAGGCGATGGCCGCCATGGCGAAGCCCTGGCCCACCAGCCAGCCCTCGGGGGCGAGTTCGGCGCTGGTGTCGTCGGCGAGGGCGTTGCGGACGACGGCGAGGCACTGGTCGAGGCCGTAGCTGGCGATGTGGAGGTCCTCCTCCTCGCCGAGCGGGCCCTCCATGTGCTCGCCGGGGCCGATGATGTTGCGCTCGCGCAGCACCAGCGGGTCGATCCCCAGCCGCCGGGCGAGCTCGTCCATCGCCGATTCGACGGCGAAGGTGACCTGGCCGAGGCCGTAGCCGCGGAAGGCGCCGGCGGGCACGCCGTTCGTGTAGACGGCGTACGCGTCGACCTTCTTGTGCGGCGCGCGGTAGACGCCCATCGCCTCGCCGACGCTGTGGAACATCACGGCCGGCCCGTGGTTGCCGTACGCGCCCGTGTTGGACACGACGCGGTACTGCAGCGCGGTGAGCGTCCCGTCGGCCTTCGCGCCGAGCTTGACGGTGATCGTGAACGGGTGCCGGGTGGTGGCGCCGTAGAACTGCTCGGCGCGCGTGAACTCCAGCTTGACCGGCCGGTGCAGGCGCAGCGCCGCGAGCACCGCGATGTCCTCGGTGAGCATCTCCTGCTTGCCACCGAAGCCGCCGCCGACCCGGCCGGCGACCACCCTGACCTGTTCCATCGGCAGGTCGTACAGGTCGCACAGCGCCCGGCGGGTGAGGAACGGCACCTGGGTGGAGGAGCGGACGACGAGCCGCTCCTCCCCCGTCTCCTCGGCCTCCGTCTCCCCGCCCGACTCGAAGTAGACGACGCAGCCGTGCGTCTCCAGGCTCGCGTGCTGCACCCGCTGGGTGCGGAACGTCTCCTCGTACACCACGTCCGCCTCGGCGAAGCCCCGCTCGACGTCGCCCATCTCGCCGTGGGCCTCGCCGCAGACGTTGTTCTCCGCGCGGGCGATCCGCGACTCCGGCCCCTTGGGGTGGATGACCGGCGCACCCGGCGCCATCGCCTCCTCCGGGTCCAGGACGTACGGGAGTTGTTCGTACGCGACGACGATCCGCCGGCAGCCCTCTTCGGCGGCGCCCTCGCTCTCGGCGACCACGGCGGCGACCCGCTGGCCGACGAAGCGGACCACGTCGTCGAGCACCCGGGTGTCGTCCGGGTCCTCGGTGGGGTGCTCGTGCCGGGCCGAGGAGTAGAGCTTCTCCGGGGCGTCCTCGTGGGTGAACACGGCGACCACCCCGGGCACCCGCAGGGCCGCCGAGGTGTCGATGGCGACGATCCGGGCGTGCGGGTGCGGGGAGCGCAGCAGCTTCATGTGCAGCAGGCCCTCGACGTCGAGGTCGAAGGTGTAGCGGGCGGTGCCGGTGACCACCTGCGGCCCGGCGGGCGCGCCGAGGCTGCGGCCGACGGCCTGGCCGGCGCACGGCGCCTCGGTGTGCTTGACGCCCCGGACGGAGTCCTCGATCGCCCGGTAGCCGGTGCAGCGGCAGAGGTTGCCCTTCAACGCCCTCGGCAGGTCGGCGAGTTGCTCCTCGTCGAGCGCGCTGGTGGTCATCAGCATGCCGGCCGTGCAGAAGCCGCACTGGAAGCCCTGGGCGTCGAGGAACCGCTGCTGCATCGGGTGGAGTTCGCCGTCCTTGGCGAGCCCCTCCACGGTGGTGACGGAACGGCCCTCGGCGCGCAGCGCCGGGTAGAGGCAGCTGTGCACCGGGTTGCCGTCGACCTGCACGGTGCAGGCGCCGCAGTCGCCCGCGTCGCAGCCCTTCTTCACCCCGAACCAGCCGCGCTCGCGCAGGTACGTGCGCAGGCACTGGCCCGCTCTCGGCTCGGCGTCGAAGTCCTCGCCGTTGACGCGGATGCGGTAGCTCATCGCCCGGCCTCCTCGACCAGTTCGCGGCGGATCTCCTCGGCGAAGCGGTGGGTCATGTGCCGCCGCCAGGCCGGGAGTCCGTGGATGTCGTCGAAGTACTCGTCGGGCCGGACGCCGTACGCGACCGCCTCCCGCACGGCCTCGGCGTTGGGCGGGACGGCGAAGCGCAGCTGGATCGGGCGGACGGTGGAGGCCGTGATGGTGAGCGCGAGTTCGCCGTCGATCGGGTCGCGGGCGCCGATCAGCAGGGCGCCGGAGCGGCCGAGCCCGTACAGCGAGGCCTGGCGGAACGCCGTCCGGCTCGCCAGCGCGCGGGCGGGGACGGTGATCGACCGCAGCAGCTCGCCGGGCCGCAGGACCTTGACGCCGGCGCCGGTCACGAAGTCCTTCACCGGCACCTCGCGCACCTCGCCCGCCTGGGAGAGCAGGGTGCACACGCCGTCCAGGGCGGCGGTCAGCGAGATCATCGGCCCGGCCGGCAGCCCGTTGCAGAGGTTGCCGCCGACGGTGGCCATGTTCCAGATCTTCCAGGAGGCGAGGAACGCCCGGCAGCACTGCTCGAACAGCGGCGCGGCCGGCCAGTCCGCGCCCCGGGCGAAGCGGGAGAGCTGGGCGATCGTGCAGGTCGCCGCGATCTCCAGGTCCCCCGCCGCGGTCATCCGGACCGGCTCCCAGCCCATCCGGCCGAGGTCGACGAGCCGGCGGATGTGCGGCTGCGGCTCGGAGAACAGGTACGTCCCGCCGCCCAGCCAGGCGTCCCCCGGCCGCCAGGTCTCGCGACGCCGCGCGTCGCGCAGCTCCACCACCGTGTTCAGGTCCACGTCCAACCACCGTCCTCGACCGTTCAGTACGGCGATTGAAGCAACGGCGGGACTCCCGAACGAGTGGGCTCGGCTACCAGGCACGTCCGGCTGGACTGGATGATCGACCAAGTCTCCTGCCTCGCACATGCGATGGCTATACGGTCCGTAGCCTCGCGAATGCGATGAGCACTGAACGCGAGCAGCGGCCCGGGAGGGTGTCCCGGGCCGCCGCCTTTGCCGCGAAGGTTCAGTACCGGGCCGTGACGGTGACCCCGCTGAACGCGGTCTGCGCGTAGAGGCTGACGTAGCGGTAGCCGGCCGTGTTGTTGATGACGGTCAGGCCCTGGGTGGTGCCGTCGTTGAACGAGGCGTCCGTGTGGGCGCTCGGCGTCGCCCAGGAGTTGGGGTTGTAGAGCAGGTACGCCGTGCCGGTGCCGCCCTTGGTGGTGACGGTGAGGGTCGTGGTGCCGGCGGGGAGCCAGATGTAGTAGTAGGCGAGGTTGCCCGCGGTGGCCGACTGGTTGGTGCGGTAGCAGTTGCGGTCCAGCACGCGGGTGTCGGCCGCGGTGCAGGCCGTCGTGCCGTCGGTGACGGTGAGCGCCTTGCTCGCGGTCGCGGTGTGGCCGCTGTCGTCGGTGACGGTCAGGGTCACGGTGTAGGTGCCGGGCGCGGCGTACGTCTTCGACGGGCTGGCCGTGGTGGCGGTGGTGCCGTCACCGAAGTCCCAGGCCCAGGAGGTGATCCGGCCGCTGCCCGTCTCGGTGGAGCGGTCGGTGAGCCGGACGGTCAGGCCGTCGGCGGTGCTGTCGAACGCGGCGGTCGGGGCGCCGCCCGTGGTGGCGCAGGCCCCGGCGGCGCAGGCGGTCAGCCAGGCGTCGAAGTCGGCGTCGTACGACGTGCCGAGGGAGTTGTAGACGGCGTAGCCGCCGGGGTAGTCGCCGGTGCGGAAGTGGGAGAGCATCGCCTGGACGACGTCCGGGTGCTTCTCCTCCATGTAGCGGACGGCGAGGTAGCCCCACGGGTAGGTGCGCGTGGTGTCGCTGTTGTCGTAGGTGTTCTGGAAGAGGGTGCTGAGCTTGTAGGTGTGCTTGCCGGCCTCGGACACGGCCTGGGTGTCGGTGACGCCGCGGTAGGTGTAGGAGACGTACTCGGCGACGCCCTCGATCCACCACACGTCGGGGACGGCGATCTGCTGCGAGAAGTTGCCCTTCATGTCGTAGCGCGCGTCGAGGGCGTGCGTGTACTCGTGGTTGAGGTTCCAGACCCGGGCCGTGAAGCCGTTGTCGGTGGCGTGCCGGTAGGTGATCGAGAGCGGCTGGTTGGCCGGGTTGCTCGGGTCGCCGGTGAGGGTCATGCCGCCGTTGTTGGTGTCGATGCCGTAGATCGGCCCGGCGTAGGTCTGGTAGTCCGCCGGGCTGGCGAAGTTGACCAGCTGGAGGGTGTTCTCGTACTGGCCGGGTATCGGGCCGTTGTCCTTGACGAGGTTGTGGACGAACGGGTCCTGGTTCTGCAGGCTCGCGCAGACGGCGTCGAGGTCGGCCGCGGTGAGGTCCTGCGCGCGGATGGTGTGCGCGGCGTCGCAGGTGCGGCTGATCGGGAGGGCGGCGGCGGCGAGCCGCTGGGGCAGGTCGCAGACGCCGTAGTAGGAGCACTGGGCCTGGTCGTACGCGGCGGCCAGCCCGGCGACGCCGACCCACAGCGAGGCGGTGGGGCCGGTGATGGACGACGCGTCGAGGAGACCCTTCATCAGCGGGCGCACCTTGGCCTGGAGGGCGGGGTGCTCGATGAAGCGGGCGGTCTCGATGCCGGCGTTGGAGTCGAGGAAGGAGTTGGTCCCGCCGAGCAGGTCGCGGTGGTTGAGCGCGAAGGCGTTCAGGGTGTCGATGATGCTCGGGTCGGCGGTGACGGCGTCGACGTAGTCCTGGTTCTGGTGCCCGCGGAAGATCGGGGTGTAGACGTCGTTGACGAAGTTGACCATGTGCCAGGAGCCGTTGTACGCGCTGGTGTAGCCGTTCAGCACCTTCTTGTACGTGCCGAGGTAGCGCGCCTGGAGGTTGGCGCTGTCGGTGAGGATGACGGCCTCGCCCGCGATCTGCCCGTTCGCGTCGGTGACGTCAGTGAAGTGCGGGCTCGTGGTGAACGCGTCGAGGCCGCCCGCCACCGCGGTGGTGAGGGCGGAGTCGTACGGGCCGACGTCCGTCGGGTGGTTGTACTGCACGTAGTACCCGGCGCGCAGGTAGAGCACCAGCGGCAGGATCCCCGTCGAGTTGTCGCCCGGGTAGGCGGCGGCGACGTCCTTGAGGGCGCCCGCGATCGTGAGCATCTGGCTCTCGCGGAAGACCCCGGACGCGTTGGTGCCGGCGAGGCCGAAGAGCGTGTTGACGCAGTCGGGTGCCGAGGCTTTGACGAAGGAGACCAGTGCGGACCCGGTGCGGCTACTGAAGTCGGCCGGGGTGCAGGAAGCGGCGGCGAGCAGCGGGGCCGCGTTGTGGGGGGCCGTCGTGGGTGTGGTCAGCGGGCTGCGCGGCGGGAGCTGGGCGGGCGTCAGGCGGTGGTCCTGGACGGTCGCGCGGCTCGCGGCG
>NZ_JBFBDY010000386.1:0-6051 GCF_040683475.1 Kitasatospora sp. NPDC093558
AACGGCGATCAACTGACAGCCGACAGATAACAGAGTTTGAAATCTGTCATCTGTTATCTGTCAGCAGTTCGCCGTCCGTCGCCGTACCGCCGGCCCGCCCACACCCCGTCGGCGCAAAGTTGAACACGTTCAAACCCTGGGTCTAGAGTCGGTCCCGCACAGGTGGGAAAGGCTCCACCTGCCCTTCGGCCTGGAGGTTTGCCCCGTGGACACCGATCCCGCCACCCGTCCCGCCGACACCGACGCCGACGCTGACGCCACGCTGCGCCGGGTGCGGCGCTGGCTCTGGTTCTTCCTGGTCGGCCTGGTCCTCAGCGGTCTGACCGCCTTCCCCCTGGAGACCGAGACCCGCTGGCTCGCCGACTTCGCCGCCGGCCCCGCCGCTCCGGTCTCCGACCACTTCCCCGCCGCCATGGCCTGGCTCGAACGCGTCCGCGACGGCGTCGCCGAGACCAACGACCGCTTCCCCTTCCTCGCCTACGGCACCGACTGGCTCGCCTTCGCCCACCTGGTGATCGCCGCCGCGTTCTGGGGTCCGCTCAAGGACCCGGTGCGCAACATCTGGGTCATCCGCTGGGCCGTGCTCGCCTGCGGCGCCGTGATCCCCCTCGCCCTCGTCTGCGGCCCGCTCCGCGGGATCCCCGTCGCCTGGCGATTCATCGACATGTCGTTCGGAATCTTCGGGGTTATTCCACTGCTGATCGTGTTGCGGGCACTGCGTCCGCTGGAACGTTCCTTCAGTGCTCCGGCCGCCGCGAACTGACCTCACGACCCGGGGTCGTGCGCCCCAGGGCGCGAAACGGTGGAGCGTGCGCTGGTGCCGGCGCTCGCGGCCCGGGTCACGGTCCGCGGCCTTCACGCACAGGCCCTACCATCTCGCTCAACAGCTGCTGGGAGGCGGACGGGCGTGGCCGATGCGGTGATCGATCTCAATGCGGACCTCGGCGAGGGGTTCGGGCGCTGGACGCTGACCGACGACGAGGCCCTGCTGTCCGTGGTGACCAGCGCCAACGTCGCCTGCGGCTTCCACGCCGGGGATCCGTCGACGATGCGCCGGGTCTGCGCACTGGCCGCCGAGCGCGGCGTCCGGATCGGCGCGCAGGTCTCCTACCGCGACCTCGCCGGGTTCGGGCGCCGCGCGATGGACGTCCCGCCGGAGGAGCTGGCCGACGAGATCGCCTACCAGATCGGCGCGCTCCAGGTGTTCGCCCGCGCCGCCGGCTCCCGCGTCTCGTACGTCAAGCCGCACGGCGCCCTCTACAACCGGGTGGTCACCGACTCCGAGCAGGCCGAGGCCGTCGTCGCCGGCGTCCTGCGCGCCGGGGCGGTCTGCGACGGGCCGCTCCCCGTCCTCGGCCTGCCCGGTTCGCGGCTGCTCGCCGTCGCCGAGGGGGTCGGACTGCCCGTCGTCGCCGAGGCGTTCGCCGACCGCGCGTACGCGTGGTCCGGCACACTCGTCCCGCGCCGCGACCCCGACGCGGTCGTGCACGACCCCGAGTCGGTGATCACCCGGGCCGTCGGCATCGCCAGGGACGGCACGGTGGAAGCGGTCGGCGGCGAGCGCATCGGCGTCGCGGCCCGCTCCCTGTGCGTGCACGGCGACACTCCCGGCGCCGCCCAACTCGCCTGGCGGGTGCGGGGCGCGCTCGCCTCGGCCGGGGTCCGGGTGGAGGCCTTCACGTGACGGCCGCCATCCGGCCGGTCGGCCGGAACGCGCTGCTGGTCGAGGCCGCCGGGCCGGCCGAGGTCGCCGCGCTGTACGGCTGGCTGCGCGAGCAGCAGGCCGAGGGCACGCTCGGCGCCGTCGAGGAGATCGTGCCGGCGGCCCGGACCGTCCTACTGGACGGCGTCGCCGACGTCGACGCCCTCACCGCGCTGCTCGCCACCGCCCGTCCAGAGGCCACGGACACGACGGGCGGGCCGCTCCTGGAGGTACCGACCGTGTACGACGGCGCCGACCTCGGCGAGGTCGCCGCGTTGTGGGGCGTGTCCGAGGAGGCCGCCGTCCGGATCCACACCGCGCCCGAGTACGTCGTCGCCTTCTGCGGCTTCTCCCCCGGCTTCGGCTACCTGACCGGACTTCCCGAACGGTACGAGGTGCCGCGCCGGGCCACCCCGCGCAGCGCCGTCCCGGCCGGCTCGGTCGCACTCGCGGGCCCGTACACCGGCGTCTACCCGGGCCCGTCCCCGGGCGGCTGGCAGCTCCTCGGCCGGACGGAGCTCGCGCTGTGGGACGCGGGACGCGAACCGGCGGCCCTGCTGGCGCCGGGTGTCCGGGTGAGGTTCACGGCCGTACGCGGGAGCTGAACCCCCGTCGCCTCCTCACCGCCCCAACAGCTCCTCCGCGATGGCACGTTGGGCCGGATCGAGCGCGTCGTCCCCGTCCTCCGCCGCCCATACGGCGTTCTGCAGCACCCGGGCGAGCGTCCATCCCACCGCCTCCGAGCGGTCCAACTCCAGGACGTCCACGAGGAGATCGAACCGCCGGCGCACCGCCCGCCGTACGTCCCCCGTGGCCACGACGTCGTCCCAGCGGTTGCGCAGCGCGGGGAGCAGCTCGAAGCCGGGGTGTCCGGCGAGCGGTTTCGGGTCGATGGCGAGCCACGGGCCGCGCCGGGCACGGTCGAGCGGGGCGAGGACGTTGCCGAAGTGCAAGTCCCAGTGCAGGAGTTGGTCGCCGGGGTCGGCCCGGACCTCGCGCAGCGCAGCCGCGCAGTCGGCGAGCAGCCGGCGCTCGTCCGGGTTGGCGAGGACGGCCCCGGCTTCGGGCGCCTCCGCGAGGATGGCATCCGCGACGTCTGCCAATCTGCGTATCCCCGGTATGGATTGACGGGACGTCAGATACCGCAGCAGTTCCGCCAGCACGAGCAGCGCCATGCGATCGTCCTCGACGTCGAGCAACGAGTGCCCCGCGTCGAGGCGTTCGAGCAGCATCGAGCCCGAGGCCGGATCGTGGTCGAGCAGCCGCACGGCTCCCCGCCCGCCCCAGGCCCGCAGAGCAGCGGGCTCCCCCGCCGTCTCCTCGTCCACCGGCTGGAGCTTGAGCACGCACGCCTCACCGTCCGCCCGCCGCACCGGCAGCACGAGGGCGACGACCCCGTGCACGGGCGGCCCGTCCGGGCGCAGCTCCCATCGATTCAGCAACTCCCCCGCCAGCGCGGGGAGTCCGGCCGCCCAGGCCCGCCCCTCCGAGCCGAAGAACTCGCCGAGCGATGGCGCCAGCGCGCTCGGGACCTCCACGGACGCACGTTTTTCGAGCACGCCTCCACCCTAAGGCCCCGCCGTCAAACCCTCGTCCGCTCCGCGAGGACCCCGCCTGCCCACCCCGCGAGGGCCTACCCCGCGAGCGCCTCCGCCGCAGCCGCCGCGAAGCCGTCCGGATTGTCGAGCATCACGTTGTGCCCGCACTCCGGCACCGCCACCACCCGAATCCCTGCCGCCCGCAGCCCCGACGCCCCGGAGGGTCCGCCGTCGGCCTCCGGGTACAGGTAGGTGCTCGGCACCGCCAGGTCCAGCAGCATCTCCCGCATGGTCGGCGCCGTGCCGCGCGCGAGGTGGACGGCACTGCGGTGGAGCGCCTCCGGGCCCGCCAGCTGCATCGTCGCCCACCAGGACGGGCCCACCCGCTCGGCGACTTCATCCCGTCCGCCGGCCAGGAACTCGTCCTCGGTGTAGCTCGCCAGCCCGCTGCTGCCGGGCCGCTGCGCCGCCGGGGCGATCGGGTCGAGGTTGGCGTCGACGAGGACGAGCCGCGCGACGAGCTCGGGGTGCCGGTGGGCCAGCACGATCGCGACCGCACCGCCCATGCTGTGGCCGACGACCTCCGCGCCCGCCACCCCGGCGGCCCGCAGCGCGGCAGCGACGGCGTCGGCGTGGTCCTCCAGCGCGTACCGGAAGTCCGCGGGCCGGTCGCTGATGCCGAAGCCGAGGAGGTCCAGCAACAGGCTGCGGCGCCCGGCGAGCAGCGGGTGCACGGCGGCCGCGGCGAAGTAGACGGGCGAGCTGGCACCGAGGCCGTGCAGGTAGACGCGGGCCGGCTCGGCTCCGGGCAGCTCGACCCAGCGGATCTGGTGGCCATCGGGCGTGACGGTGGCGTGGCGCATCGCGGGGCTCCTTTTGCAGCAGGCGGCAGGTGGCAGTAGCAGTCGGTCGGGCGGGCGGGCGGACAGCGGACAGATAACAGGTGACAGATGACAGATAACAGATGTTGAAATCTGTCATCTGTCATCTGTCACCCGTCCGCCGATCGACACCGACAATACCTCGAAATCGAGGTATAGCAACATCGATATACCAACGCACCGAGGGATCCTTCTGGCAGAGTGGCCCCATGCTGAAGCTCGCCATCCTCGGGTTCCTGTACGACCGCCCCCTCCACGGCTACGAGCTGCGCCGCCACCTCGCCGCGCTCACCGGCCACGTCCGCCCCATCAGCGACGGCACCCTCTACCCGGCGATCAAGCGCCTGGAGTCCGACGGCCTGCTCGTCCGCGAGACCGAGCCCGGCACCGCCGCCGCGCCCCGCCACACCCTCCACCTCACCGCCGCCGGCCGCACCGCCCTGCTCGACCGGCTGCGCGAGCCCGAGCAGCTGGACATCAGCGATGAGAACCGCTGGTTCACCCTGCTCGCCTTCCTCCGCCACCTCGACCGCCCCGCCGACCAGGCCGCCGTGCTCCGCCGCCGCCTCGCCTTCCTCGCCGAACCGGCGAGCTTCTTCTACGAGGGCGAACGCCCGCTGGGCGCCGAGCAGTTCGCGGATCCCTTCCGCCGTGGCATGCTGCTGATCGCCCGCGCCACCTCGGAGGCCGAACTCGCCTGGCTGAACAGCACGTTGGCCGACCTGGCGGGCTCGGATCCGCAGCACCCGGCGGCGAATTGACCGAAACCGGTACGGGCCCGCGGGAACTCCTTCCCCTCCCGCCGCACCCGTGTTCCGATGACGAACATGAGCGACGAACTCCCCACCCCCCAGGGCCCCTCCGTGCGCCGCAAGGGCTACGACGGCACCGGCCCGGGCGCGATCACCCCGGACGGCTGCGCCGTCGAGCTGTGGTCCCGCCTCCCGGTCGGCGACATCCCCGACCTGATCGAGAGCGCCGTGCCGGCCCGCGCCCGCATCCTCGAACTGGGCTGCGGCGTGGGCCGGATGACCCACCCGCTGACCGACCGCGGGTTCACCGTGACGGCCGTCGACGAGTCCGCCGAGATGCTGGCCCGGGTGCGCGAGGACGTCCGGACCGTCCGCAGCCCGATCGAGCACCTGGACCTCGGCGAGCGCTTCGACGTCGTCATGCTCGCCTCCTTCCTGGTGCACGCGGGCGACGTGGCCGTCCGCCAGGGGCTGCTGGAGACCTGCCGCCGCCACGTCACCGAGGACGGCTGCGTGCTGATGCAGCGCGAGGGCGAGGACTGGCACCTCAACGTGCCTCGGGAGGGCAAGCTGACAGGGACGGACGGAGTGGCCCGGATCGTGTCGTCGACGCCGAACGGGGACGGCTCGAACACCGTCCTCGCCGAGTACGAGTTCCCGGACGGCCACTGGACCCACACGTTCCGCTCCCGGCCACTCAGCACCGAGGAGTTCGAAGGGGCGCTGGCCGAGGCCGGCCTGACGGTGGAGTCCTACCTGACCGAGGACCGCACCTGGGTCCGGGCCCGACCCACCGGCTGACTCCGCAAGGACCCGGTGCGCAAACCTGATTAAAGGGTGAACAAAGAACTGTCACTTTCACCCCGTACCATCGGCCGCGCGCCGGGCCCGCGCGCCCTCACGGGCCACGCGGGTCCCGGTCGTCCGCCGGCGGCATCCTCGCCCCGGACGCGGGCGTCGCGAAGTAGAACGCGCTTTCAACTCTGGGGCCCGAACGCCCGCGCGGAAAGCAACGGGAGCAGCGGAGAGCAGCGGAGAACACCGGAAAGCCATCGGGCCGGGACACCCCCGACGGGGTGCCCCGGCCCGATGCGGCCGAGAAGCCACCTACCGCCCGAACTCCCGGGCGGCGGTCAGTCGGCCGCGGACGGCGGCGTGGACCTCGGCCTCCTCGGCCG
>NZ_JBFBDY010000387.1:0-6023 GCF_040683475.1 Kitasatospora sp. NPDC093558
GGCGCGGCTGCGGCCACGGGCCCGGCCGAGGGCGCTTCGGACGGCGTGGCCGCCGGGTCCGGCGCGCTCGGGGCCGGCGGCTGCGGCAGCGGGAGGAACGGGGCGTTCACCGTCGGCCCGCCGAGCAGCGCGCTGGTCAGCAGGGCCAGGTAGCCGCCGGCCGGCACGGCCAGCGCCAGCCCGAGCCGGCGGATCCGGCGCTGGCGGCGGCCGGAGGCGTCCACGAACACGGGGGCGGGGGTGGGCTCGGCGTCGGAGACGACGGGCAGTTCGGCGGTCGCCGCTTCGTCGTCGGCTTCGTCGTCGGGTTCGGCTTCGGCTTCGGCGCTGATCACGGGGCCGTCCGACGAGGGGTGCTCGGCGGTCGGCCACGGTTCGTACGGGTTGACAGGCACGGTGTCGGGTCCAGGTCTCGTCGGTTCACGGGGCTGCCACGGCCGTACCCACCGGTCACTGGCGGCCCGGACGGAGCACTGGTCGTGATCTGTTCAGCGTCGGCGCCGCGCATTCCGTCACACCCTCGCCGCAGGAATAATGGGGCGGACGACTGCGCAGGTGAGGGGTGGGGCATGGCCGGCAGGTTGCGGGTGCTGAGGCAGCAGAACCGGCTCAGCCTCGAAGCGCTCGCCGAGCAGGTCGGCGTCACGAAGAGCTACCTCTCCAAGGTCGAGCGCGGGCTCAGCGACCCGTCGATCTCGATCGCGCTCAAGCTCGCCCACGCGCTCAGGGTGGACGTCGGCCGGCTCTTCTCCGACGAGGTGGAGCCCGAGCTCGTCACCGTCGTCCGGGCCGGGGAGCGCACCCCGATCGCGAGCGGGACCGGTCCGGGCGCGCCGAACTACGAGGGCATCGCGACCGGGCTCGGCGGCAAGCGGATGGTGCCGTTCGTGATGTACCCGCCGACGGACGGCGCCGGGTCGCCGTTCAAGTCGCATGCGGGGGAGGAGTTCTTCTTCGTCCACGCGGGCACGGCGGAGCTGGAGTTCCCCGAGCGGACCGTCCACCTCGGGCCGGGGGACAGCGTGTACTTCAACTCGGCGCTCCCGCACCGCTGTCGGAGCACCGGCCCGGAGCCGGCACACATCCTCGTGGTCATTCACGACGACTCCGCCGGCCCCTCGGACCGTGTGCCGAGCCTGCCGTGAACACCGCTTGGTAGAGTGCCGCAGCCCGAAAGGTCGGGCACTGACGGCCATGTGTTCGATCCGGCCGCCACGACAACGAGGGGGATGATGTGAGGGACCTGTCGGCGGACGACCAGACCGTGCTGCTCGATGAACTCGCGGCCGGACTGCTCGATCCCGACGGCGATCTCGACGAGGTGCTCGCCATCGAGTCCCACCTCACCGGCACCTTGCGCGCCGACCTCGCGCCGCGGCTGGAGGCGCACCTCGCAACCGCTGTGAACGCCGGGAACTGGTACGCCCGCGCCGTGCTCGCCGGCCTCCTGGCCGAGACGGCCGGCCGCTCCTCGCTCCCCGTGCTTCTGCGGGCGTGGTCCCGCGACCTCGGGGACGACCAGGACGGCCTCACGACCATGATCACCATCCTCGCCCAGGACGACCCGGCCGCCGCGCGCCGCACGCTCCTCCCGTGGACGGAGTGCACCGACGCGGACCTGCGCCGGGCGGCGCTCTGGCTGCTCGGCTTCGTGCCCGACCCGGCCGACGTCGCCGTCCTGGCCCAGGCGGCGCACGACCCCGACGAGCGGATCCGCAGCGTCGTCGCGGGCACCCTCGGCAGCCACGACGGCGCGGACCCGGCGGCCGTCGACCTGATGGTGCGCCTCCTGGCCGACCCCTCCGAGCAGGTGCGCATCTCCGCGCTCGACTCCCTCGGCTACCGCCGCCGGCCGCGCACCCTGCCCGACATCTGCCGCCTCGCCGACGACGCGAGCGCGCGGGTGCGGGCCTGGGTGGCCATAGCCCTGCAACGCTTCCCCGCGACGGAGACCGGCGACGGCCCCACGGCCGAGGTCCTCGCCCGCCTGGAGCGCGATCCGGACCCGCACGTGCGCGACCAGGCGATGACGGCACGTCAGCGGGCGGCGCACCGGGGCCGCTGAACTGCCGTGCCCGGCAGCGCCGTTCGTGGGGCCACCGGTCAGGAATCCTTCCGGCCGGCGAGCGCGTCGCCGTGGCCGGCACGCAGGGCACGGCGGGCGTAGTAGGCGAAGTTCGCCTGGCCGCGCTTGGGGGTGGACGTCCAGTCGTGCGCCTCCTGCGCGAGGAGCTCGGGGATCTGCTGGATCTTCCCGGCCGCGCTCGCCAACAGCTGGAGTTTCGCGGCCCGTTCGAAGAGCAGGGCGAGCGTGCACGCCTCCTCGACCGTCCCGGTGGCGACGAGCTGGCCGTGGTGGGCGAGCAGCAGGGCGCGCTTGTCGCCGAGGGCGGCGGAGATGATCTCCCCTTCCTCGTTGCCGACCGGGATGCCGGGCCACTTCTCCAGGAACGCGCAGTCGTCGTACAGCGGGCACGCGTCCATGTGGGAGACGATCAGCGGGGTCTCCAGCATGGAGAGCGCGGAGACGTGCAACGGGTGGGTGTGGATGATGCAGTTGACGTCGGGTCGGGCGCGGTAGACCCAACTGTGGAACCGGTTGGCCGGGTTGGCCATCCCGTCGCCCCGAAGGACGTTCAGGTCCTCGTCGACGAGGAGGAGGTTGTCCTCGGTGATCTCGTCGAAGCCGAGCCCGAGTTGCTGCGTGTAGTAGGTGCCGGGCCGCTCGGCCCGGGCGGTGATCTGCCCGGCGAGGCCGGAGTCATGCCCGGCGTCGAACAGGATGCGGCAGGTCAGCGCGAGCTTCTGGCGCACCGTCCAGCCGTTGTCGGGGATCGCGGTCGCCATCCGTCGCCGGGCGAGGTCCACCAGTTCGGACTTGCCCGCGTGGAACGTGTCGGCCATGGGGCCCGGCTCTCCTTCGATCCGCGGTGGTCCCGTCCTTGAGAACACGTCGTTCACAGTAGGACACGACGTGTCCTCCGTCCACCGCTTCCCCGTCTATCGCTTGACGCGGTTCCTGAGCGCCAGGACGAACAGGGCGAGGAACGCGGGCTCGATCAGCCGTGAGCCCATCTCGATGGCCGTACCGGGGGTGGTGAGGTTCTGGCCGGAGGAGCGGAAGACCACGGAGTTGAACGTCACCGGCAGGGCCTTCACGAGGCGCGTCGCGGTCAGCCTGTCGCCGTACGGGAGCGTGAGGTCGGTCGGGGTGTCCGTGACGAGGGTGATGGACCGGCCGGTGTCGGGCAGGACGCCTGTCGTCCGGGGCTTGGGAGTCGCGTCCGGCAACCCCCACAGGGCCAGCAGCAGGACGGTGAGGGCCATGGCCGACGCCAGCCAGACCAGGGCGCGGAAGGCCCGGATGCCGTAGCCGGAGACGGCCCAGTACGCGCCGATCAGACGCCGTTCCCACCGCGAGCTCGTGGGGCTGTGCCGGCGCATCTCCATCTCGCCGTAGTAGAAGTCCGCGGCGCCCGGTTCGTTCTTGCCGTCTTCGAGGCCTTTGCGGAGCTGGCGGTAGAGCGCGACGATGTCGTCCGGCGTGGGGTTCGAGAGCCCGGCCGCCGGGGCCGGGTCCGGACCCGGCCCCGAGTTCCAGCCGGTCCACCGTCCGCTGCCGGCGCGCCAGTTGCGCTCTTCCGCGAGGACGCTGCGGGGGCTGAACCGGCATCGGGTGGTGACGGCGGTGCGGGTCCACACGCGCCGGACCCGGCCGGGAGGCGGTGTGCCGAAGGTGCAGTCACCCCGCAGGCTCAACTGGTCCAGGTGGAAGGCCCCGCTGAAGCGGCAGTCCGTGAGGTCGACGTCGGCGAGTTGCACCAGGGTGCAGTCGACCCCGGCGAGGGATTCGAGGCGGGGCTTCTCGTGCCGGTCCGGGCGCGCGGTGGTGAGCGGGCCTTCGGCTGCCGCGTCCCAAGGGGCGGTGCGGAAGGCGATGGAGGCCAGTCGGGCCAGCACGATGTCGTCCAGGCGGACGGTGGCGTAGCGGAGCTGGAGGTTCGCGTTGGCGTCGAAGCGCGCGCGCCGCAGGTCGAGTTCGGCGGCTGCCGCCTGGATCGTCACCCGGTCCTGGAAGTGTGCGTCCGTCAGACTCAGTCGACCGGTGCAGTGGAGAACCCCCAGGACGGCTCGCTGCTCGAAGACGGCCTTCGCGAAGTTCGCGTCGGCGCAGGTGAGTCCGCCGACGCTCACGTCGCCGACGAACGTGGCGCCGACGAAGCTCGCGGCCTTTTTGAAGGTGCTCTGCTGGAGGTTGACGTCCGCCGAGAACACCGCCCCATCGAACGTGGCGTCACCGGCGGCCTTCGCCAGGGGGAACCGGGCGGCACCGGTGAACTTCGCCCGGCTGAAGTGTGCGATGTCCCTGAAGGAGGCACTGGCGGCAGTGAGGGTGCTCGTGAACCTGGCCTCGAAGAAGTTCGCGGCGCCCGTGAAGGTCGCACGGTCCAGGGTCACGGGCCGGCGGAACTCCACGTCCCAGAATGAGGCCCGCTTGTCGAACGTCGCTGCGTGGAAGTCGGCGTCGCCCTCGACGACCGCCTTGTCGAAGCGCGCTTCGCCCTGGAAGGCCGCCCGCCGGAAGGTGGCGTCGCTCCGGAAGACCGCGTTCTGGAATCCGGCGTCTCCCTCGAAGGTCGTGCCCTGGAAGCTCGCTGTCCCGACGGAGTACAGCCGATCGAAGGCAAAGGGTCCCTTGATCGTGGCCCCGTCGAGCAGGAGGGTTTCGGTGGCTATTCGGTGATCGCCGGGTCGCGTGAGTCGCGCTCGGAGCTGTTCGACGTCGAACTCGCTGATCACGGTGTTGCGGTGGTCGATCGGCGCCTCTGGGTGCAGATTCGCGAAGTAGGAGTCCCGTTCGAGCGTGGTCGCGTGCTCCAGGCACCGCGACCCGCCGGGGAGCGGCGTCCCGGGGCACGTCGGGTCGGGGTCGGGGAAGCTGCAAGCGGGCTGCGGGACTGCCGGTGCGGACACGGACCGAACTCCATGCTGTCGTGCGGACGAAGGGCGCTGGCGAGGCACGGCCGTGACTCGTCGGACGACAAGGTACCGCCGGTCCCGCGCCCGGTGTGCGCGGGCGTGGCGGCATGGTGGCCGTGCCCGTGTCGCGCTTCGTGACGCGGGTGACCGGCGGGATGCGGAGCTCTACCCTCGCGGTGTCCGGGTATGCGCGGTTGGGTCGAAGGGAAGGAGGCCGTCGATGGACGCACCGGTCGCGGTCGGGGGGCCCTCGGCGTGGTGGGGGGTGATGCTGGAGGAGAGCGACTGGGTGGTGCCGGTGGACCGGGTCGCGGAACGGCTGCGGCACGGGCCCGGGTTCGCCGTCGTGCGCGGGTTCGACCTGGACGCGCTGACGGACGACGAGTGCGTGGAGGTGTGCCGTCGGTTCGTGGCGCTGCAAGGTGTGGCGGTGCGCCCGGTGGACCTGACCCTTCCGGGGCACAACCTGCTGACGGCCGACGGAAGTCGGGACGATGCGGAGCTCGGCCCGCACACCGATCGGGGGATGTCGTCCAGGCCCGCGCGGCTGCTGGGTCTGCTGTGCGTCCGCCCGGCGCGTTCCGGCGGCGAGTCGGTCCTGGTCAGCGGCCATGCCGTGCACGACGTCCTGCTCGGCTCCCGCCCGGAGGTGCTGCCGACGCTCTACGGGGAGTTCCACTTCGGCGACGGGCCCGGCTACGAGCGCGTCCACCCCGTCTTCCGGCGCGGCGGCGACCGTCTGGACGTGCAGTACAACCGCTACTGGATCACGCGCGGCCGACTTGAGCGCGGAGAGAAACTGACGGACAGTCAAGTAGCTGCCCTGGATGCCTTCGACGAGGTCATGGCCGACCCGCGCCTGACCCTGCGGCTGCAACTGCGCCGCGGCGACCTGCTGTTGGTGGACAATCTGACCGTGCTGCACGGCAGGACGGCCTTCGTCGACCCGCCCGAGCCCGAACCCGGCCGCTGCCTCGCCCGCGTGTGGGCCGACTGAGCCCGCCGAGCTGTCGGGCATCAACTTGAAGCAGGCCGCCGCCCAG
>NZ_JBFBDY010000388.1:0-6020 GCF_040683475.1 Kitasatospora sp. NPDC093558
GGGCTTCGCCCTCGACGCGCTCGGCGTGGACGGCGGTCGTGGTGCCGCCGACGGTGAACGCCTCGGCGGAGATCAGCACGGGTGTCGCGGAGTAGGCGGGCAGGCCGGGGACGGGTGCGGTGATCCGGCAGCGCAGCCAGCCGGCCCGGTGGCGGGCCTCGACGGAGGCGGTGTGGTCGGGCGGCAGCCGGAGGATGACGTCGCCTGGCCGGTTGAAGCCGCCGGTGGTGTCGCGCTGGACGGTGCAGCCCGCCCAGCCGTCGCCGGTCCAGGCCTCCCAGGCGAGCGGCGGGTGGTCGGGGTTGATGCCGTGCCCGCTGACCGGGAACTCCAGGCGCAGCGCCACCAGGCAGTGCGGCACGGCCTGGGAGAGGCCGAAGAGCAGGACGTCGCCGGGCGCCGGGACGGCGGCGAAGCACGGGACGCCGCGGCCGTCGGCGAGGTCGGCGTCGCGGTCCACCGGGGCGCCCTGGGAGGAGGTCGCGAGGTGCGTCAACGCGCAGGGGAGGATGGCGAGTTCGTGGACGGTGGAGAAGACCACCGCCTCCTCGGTCGCGGTCCGCACGGTGGCGACCTCGGTGCCGGCCCGCACCGGGACGGTCCGCTCCTGCGGGGCGGAGAGCCAGAAGGTGACCTCCGTCCGGGCGGCGGCGGGCGGCAGCAGGCGGACCCCGATCAGGTCGAGAAAGGCCAGGTGGTTCTTGTCGGGCACCCGGTTGAGGCGGTAGATCAGCTGGTCGACCATGTGGGCGAAGGCCTCGATGAGCGTCACGCCCGGGTCGGAGACGTTGTGGTCGCTCCACTCCGGGCAGCGCTGCTGGACGAGCCGCTTGGCCTCGTCGACGAGGTCCTGGAAGCGGCGGTCGTCCAGGTTGGGCTGCGGCAGGGGCATCAGGGGCTCCCCGGGTGGTCGGCAGGCTCGGGATCGCCGCCGGGGTCGTGCGTGGGGATGACGTAGAACGGGAAGACGAGGTTGCGCGGGTCGTTGGTGCCGCGCAGCGTGTAGCGGACGTCGATCCAGAGCGTGCCGGAGTCGACCGCGTCGAAGCCGACGACCACGTCCACGAGGTCGATCCGCGGCTCCCACCGCTCCAGCGACAGCCGTACCTCGTAGGCGATCAGGCCGGCGGTGGCGCTGTCGGCGGGCGCGAAGACGTGGTCGTGGACGGCGCAGCCGAACAGCGGGCGCATCGGCCGCTCGCCCGGCGCGGTGGAGAGGATCAGACGGATGCTCTCCTCGATCTCGCGCTCCTGGGCGACCAGGGCGATCGACCCGGTCGGGTCGGTGCGGACGGGGAACGCCCATCCGGCACCGATGAATTGACGGCCCATCACCTTCACCCGCCGATCAGCACGGTCGGGCAGCCGACGACGATCGGCGCGCCGCAGGCCGCGAGGTCGCCCGCGCGGGCGGCGGGCAGGCCGCCGATCAGGACGGTCGGGCAGCAGGGCGGGGCGACGGCGCTCGGCGGGTGGACGGCGGGCGGCGGGAAGGAGCACACGTGCGGCGTGCCGACCACGGCCGCGGGCTGCCCACCGATGAGGACGGTGGGGACCCCGGGCGGGGCGAGCACGCCGGGGTGCCCGGTCGGGTCGCCGACCCTGGCGGCTGGTGGCATCGGTGGTGTTCCTCTCCCGTAGCGGCGGCGTCGGTCGATCGGCCGCGTTAGTTGATCTTCACGAGGGCGGCGCTGATCGAGCAGGTCGCGCCGCCCTTGATCTCGGTGCTCGCCGTCCCGGACACGCCGACGGTCGTGCCCTTGACGTCCACCTGCCCCTGCGTCTGCAGCTTCACCGCGCCCGCGCCGCCGTCCAGTTGGACCCCCGAGCGGGCGGTGACCTGCACGGAGTCCCCGGCGAGTTCGAGCTTCCCCTGCCCGGCGTCGACGCTGACGCCCTGCGCGGCCTTGACCGTCACCTTCTCCTTCGCCTCGATCTCCACCGTGCCGTCGCTGTGCACGACCACGGACGTCGCCTTCCCGTCCAGGTGCAGCGTCAACTTGCCGTCCCCGGTGGACAGTCGGACGCCCTTCGGCCCGGCGGCGGCGTCCAGCAGCTCCAGCCGGTTGCCGCTGCGCGACACCAGCGAGCGGCGGTTGACCGCGCCGCTCGTCCCGTCCACCGGCTCGGCGTCGTGCCGGGACGGCCGGTCCTCGCCGTTGTACAGCCCGCCGATCACGAACGGGCGGTCCACCAGGCCCTGTTCGAAGCCGACCAGCACCTCGTCGCCCACCTCGGGGCCGAACACCCCGCCCCCGCCCTTGCCGCCGAGTTGCGCCGTCCGGGCCCAGTCGCTCACGTAGTCGTCCGAGAGCCACGGGAACGCGAGGCGGACCCGGCCCTGGTGCTCCGGGTCCCTGGTGTCCGTCACCACCGCGTTGACCAGCCCCGCCACCCGGTCCCGGGGCCGGCCCCCGCCCGCCGTCAGGCCGAGCAGCGAGCGGTCGGTGCGGCCGCTCACGGTGATCCACGACTGGTAGCCGACCGCCGGATCGAACACGTGCCGGACGGCCGTGACGGTGTACTTGCCCTCGAACGGCGCCCCGACGTTCGTCAGCGCGACCGCGCTGCCCGCCCGCAGCCGCGGGATGCCCATCGCCACCGCCGACAGCTCCGCGAACGACGCCGCCAGGTCGGCGGCCAGTGACCGCGCCGCCCGGTCCGCCTCGGCCTGCGCCCCGAACGGGACGTCCACGGCCAGGAACGCCGCGTCCCCGAAGGGCTCGGCGGCCCGGCCCGGCGTCAGGCCGAGCGCGAGCAGCTCGCTGTCGCCGGCCGGTGCGTGCGCGACCACGGCGCGCTTGGCCTGCACGTCCCAGCCGCGCGCCTCGACCTCCCGCACCTGGTCGGCGGACGTGACGACGGCGTGGCAGCGCAGCAGGTTGCGGCCCAGCTCCAGGACGAACGGGCTGGCCTTGACCGGCGTCGTGGTGCCCGGCGCGCCGGCGGCCGGGGTCGGACGGCGGAACTGGAACCTTCCGTCCACCACGGCCACCTCCCGGCCGGAGCGGACCGCCAGCCGGTGGAGGAACTCCCAGTCGGTGAGCCCGGCCTGGGCCAGGTGCGGGTGGACGGTCGTCGTCGCGTCGACCGTGCCGAGCCGCAGCCCGGCCCGGCGGGCGACGGCCGTCGCGACGTCGGAGGCCGTCATCTGCCGGTAGCCGACCACCCGGCGCCCGCGCAGCAGCCGGTGCGAGTGGTCGAGGCCGCGCACGACGGTGAACGTGCCGGTCGCGTCCGCGTCCACCTCCAGCGCGGTGACCTCCCCGGACACCAGGAGCTCGCGCTGCGGGTCGTCGGCGACCCGCGCGAACAGCTTCACCTGCGTGCCGATCGTCAGACCCGCCTTGGCGAGGACCAGGTGGTGCGGGTCCCGGAAGCGCAGCACGAAGAGGTCCGGCAGGTGGCGGCTGCCGTCCACGTGGGCGGAGACGAGCAGCTCGGCGACGGGCGCGGCGAGCGGCTGCCCGGCGACCTCGACGGTGAGCGTGTTCGCGAAGGCCTCACCGGCCATGGTCGGCGCCTCCCTGCATCGGGCCGGACTGCGGTCCGTCGGGTCTCCGGTCGAGCTCCTCCGCGCCGGGCAGCAGCAGCTCCGTGCCGGGGCGCAGCCGCATCGGGTCGTCGATCCCGTTCGCCTCGGCGATCGCCCGCCAGGCCGCCGGGTCGCCGTACTCGCGCCAGGCCAGCAGCGCGAGGGTGTCCCCCGCGACCACGCGGTGCACGCGGCGGGCGGCGAGTGCGCCCGAGGACGGGTTCTGGCCGGGGAGCTCGCCGCTGATCTCCTCCAGCGTCACCTGGCACACGGCCCGGACCGGCAGGCCGCCGGCCGTGAACAGCGTGTACTTGGCCTGCACCTGGCTCACGTACGCCAGGAACCCGGTCAGCCCGCCCCAGTGGAAGATCACCCACGGCGGCACGCCCTGCTGCTTGCCGTGGCTCTGCGCCGTCGGCACGCAGCACGCGAACAACTGCTCCACCGCCTTCACCACCCGGTCGGAGGGGTGATCGGTGGTGTCGAAGAACATCTCCAGCGTCAGCTTGCTGGGCTCGGCGCCCTTGAACTCGACCGGCCCCGCCTTCCGGGCACCCTTCGACGTCTTGCGCTCCCACTTCGCGGACTTGGCGAGCGCGAGCTCCCTTGGGTTGAACTGGAAGTCGATCTTGTCGATGCGGGGCCCCGGCGTCGTCGTGCCGCCGTCGGCGGGCGGATGGCGCAGCTCCAGGTACGCCCGCTCCAGCTTCGGCCGGGCGCCCGCCGGACCGCCGCCGGTCGCGCCGGCGGAGAAGACCACGGGTGAGGACGGCATGCGCTTCCCTCCCCCGCCTCAGGCCCGGTCCGGGTCGAGGAAACCGTGGTGCGCGATCTCCAGCGTCTCCGTCGCCACCTTGGCCGTCTCCGGACTCAGCGACGGCCCCTGCCAGCGCACCGGCACCACGTCCAGCAGGCTCCACCGCGCGACCACCCGGCCGTCCGCCGTCATCGCGCTGATGTGACCGGTCTTGCGCTGCACCCCGGACACCATGCCCGCGATCCAGCGGGTCACCTTCTCGGTGTCCCTGGTGACGGGACGGGTCAGTTTGATGTTCGAGTACTTGATGCGGGAGGGGAGTTGCCACACGTACCCGTTGTTGCCGCCCTCCTCCCGCTGCTCCATCACGACCTCACAGCCCAGCCCCTCGCAGGAGTTGAACGTCCCGAGCTTGAAGTCGTCGATCTCGACGATGAAGCACACGCTCACCGCCGGGTCGTCGTCGGCCACCGCGGGGCTCCTCTCAGTGGTAGGGGTGAGTATCGAAACGGAGACCGGCACGCTCGCGGTCCAGCCGGATCTCGGCCCGGAGCAGACGGCCCAGGGGGTCGATGAGGCGGCGGACGAGCTCGTCGGTGCTTTCGGGTGGGGTGGGGGTGGGGGCTGTGGTGTGGGCTTCCGTGCGCTGGACGGGCGCGGGCTCGGGCTGGACGGGCGGGGGTGGCGGCTCGGGTTGCGGCGCGGCTGGCGGCTCGAAGACCACCGACCCGTCGGGCATCCGCTGGGCAATGCCCGCAGCCACGGCGACCGTCCCCGGGTCGGTGGGCGTCCTGGCGGGTGACGGCGGCGGGGCCTGGTAGTTCTCGCCGAGCCCCTGCAACGGCAGCAGCGGGGAGGTGCGGCGCTGGACGGCAGCCGGCGTCGACGAGTCGGTCCGGAGAGCGGCTCCAGTGGGTTCGACCTGGCCGGGCTCGACATGGCCGGGCTCGACATGGCCGGGTTCGACATGGGCGGGCTCGACATGGGCGTGTTCGACGTTGGCGGGCGGCGCCCAGACGACCGGGACGGCACTCGGCTCGGCCGTCACGTCGCGGGGAGACGACGGCGCCTGCGGAGTGGGCGCCGAGCGGAGTTGCAGTCCGCGTTCCCCGACGAGCCCGATGCTGGGTGCGGGCGCGGTCGCGGCGATCACGGCCGGGTCGGTGACGCCGACGAAGTCGGCCTCCGAGGCCGGCATCCGCTGCAACGGCACTGGCCTCAGGGGAAGTTGCGGAGATCCGGACGGCGCGCCACCGACGGCGGCATCAGTGGGCCTCGGGACTGCGGCAGATGAGTCCCCTCCACTCGCGACGACCTCCGAGCTCGCCGGCGCCGCCGCCTGCCGACCCGGATCGCCAAGTTGCGGCATGACCAGAGGAGTTGAGCCGCCAACCAGCGGCGCGACAACCTCGCCGGCGTCCGGCTCTGCCGAGCGCTGCACTGGTGGATGCGCCGTCGTACTGCCAACCTCGTTCGTTCCCAATGGCGTTGGGCCTCCGACCAGCGGCGCCACAGCCTCCGGCCCGGCAGAACGCTGCACATACATACCAGCCACCGGTCCACCAACGCCCGGTGTTGTCAGTGGAGTTGCCTCGATCACCGACGGCACGACGACCTCGCCGGTCCCAGGCTCCGGCTGCGCGGGGATCGCCTTCGCGACCGGTGCATCGCCCACCAGGGGTGCCACCGGCAGGGACTCCGGTCCCGGCGCGGGCCCGTCGTGCGGCC
>NZ_JBFBDY010000389.1:0-6015 GCF_040683475.1 Kitasatospora sp. NPDC093558
CCTCCGGTTCGCGCCTCACGCTCGAACCCGGCGGACAGGTCGAGCTCAGCTCCCAGCCGAGGCGCGCTCCGCCCTGGAGCCGCGCATCCCCGCCCGGGAGGCCGCGTTCGAGCCGCTGCTCACCGCCGCCCGGGACCGCCGTCCGGTCACCTTCGAGTACCGCAAGGCCGGCGCTGCCGCGGTCGAGCAGCGCAGCGTCGAGCCGTGGGCGCTGGAGTGCTGGCGCGGGCACTGGTACCTGGCCGGCTGGGACCGCGACCGGGGCGACGCCCGGGTGTTCCGGCTCAGCCGGATCACCGGCAAGGTGCGGGCGAAGACGGGCGCGTTCCTCGGGACCGTGCCGGAGCACGTGGACGTGCGGGCGACCGTCGCCAAGTTCGCCGGTGAGGGCGCCACGGCCACCGCGAGCGTCCGGGTCCGCCGGGGCGCGGGCTTCCCGCTGCGCACCAAGGCGCTGAGCACCGGGCGGGTCGACGAGGTCTGGGACGAACTGGAGATCCCGTACGGCAACGGGCTGGGCGCCGACCTGGCGGAGTTCGGGCCGGACGTCGTGGTGCTCGGGCCGGAGGAGCTGCGGGCCGACGTGATCGAGCGGCTGCGGGCGGTCGCCGGGCCGGACGTGGTGGAGGGTGTGCGGGCATGAGTAATGCGATCGACCAGACCAGGCGGATGCTGTCGCTGGTCACCTACCTGCGGGAGCGGCCGGGGGCCGAGGTCGCCGAGGTGGCGCGGGCGTTCGGGATCACCGAGCGTGAGCTGATCGGGGATCTGAACGTGCTGCCGATGTGCGGCACCAGCTTCCGCGGCGGCGACCTGCTCGACATCGACACCGACGGCGAGCGGATCTGGTGGCACAACGTCGACGACGTGGCGCAGCCGCTGCGGCTGGCCGCCGACGAGGCGACCGCGCTGCTGGTGGCCGCCCGTGCGGTGGCGGGGCTGCCTGGTCTTCGGGCGGGGGACAGGGAGGCGCTCACCCGGGCCGTCGCCAAGATCGAGAACGCGGCGGGGGAGAGCGCGGAGGGCAGCGCCCGGGTCGGCGTGACGTTCGAGGCCGAGAGCCACGTCTTCGCCGACATCGACCGCGCCCTGAGCGAGGGGCGCCGGCTGTGGCTGCGCTACTACTCGCACGGGCGTGGCGGGATGACCGAGCGCGAGGTCGACCCGATCCGGCTGCTCACCGAGGGCCACACCTACCTGGAGGCCTGGTGCCGGACCTCGGAGGACCACCGGATGTTCCGGCTGGACCGGGTGGCCGAGATCCGGGTGCTGGACGTGCCCGCCGACCCGCCCCGGCGTGAGCCGCGGGACCTGTCCGGCGGGCTGGTCAACCCGGCCGCGGACGACCCGGAGGTGGTCGTCGAGGTGTCCTCGGGCGGGCGCTGGGTGGCCGAGTACTACACCCACGACCGGGCCGAGGAGCTGCCGGACGGCGGGCTGCGGATCACGCTGCGCAGCGCCGACCCCTCCCAGCTGCGTCCGCTGGCGCTGCGGCTGGGCCGGGACGGGCGGATCGTGTCGCCGCCGCAGCTGGCCGAGCAGGCGCGCGCGGCGGCTCGGGAGGCGCTGGCCGCCTACGGGGAGGGGCGGGACTGAGCCGTGGAGCCCGGTACCAGATTCAAGGTCTACTGCTCGCAGTGCCGGGAGAAGGTGGAGCTGCCGGCCGAGGAGTTCCGCCTGACCCTCGGCCGCACGCCCGAGCAGGCGCACTACAGCTTCGGCTGCCCGCTGTGCGGGGCGGCGGTGCGCAAGGCGGCGGGGGAGAAGATCGTCGAGGCGCTCACCGGGGCCGGGGTGCGCACCATGCGGCTCGTCCCGGCGGAGGGGTGAGGGCGGACTCGGGGCCCGGTCTGGGGAAGACGCCCGTATAGGGTGGGCGTCATGTCCTGGATGCTCGTCGCCGCCGTCCTGCTCGCCACCGCGGGCCTGCTGGTCCTCGGGGTCCTCGGGATCCGGCTGTGGCTGGACGTGCGGGCGCTGGCCAAGGGCGTCGACGCGGCCTCGCGGGCGCTGGCCGATGCGGCCGGGGAGCTCGCGGCGGCGGTGCCGGGGCGCTGAGGAGTCCGTCACCAGGTCGTACGGGGACTGCAATCCGGACGTAGGGGCGGGTTACGCTCTCAGGTGGCTCCTGAACTGCGAACCGGGGGCCGCTGTCCTGTTCGGGCGGGCGTCGTCGGGGCGTCATCCGCAGCGGTTACCATCCGCCGCGGGCGGTCCGCCGGTGCCGCGTTGACTGAAGGTGGTCGAGCATGCGCATCTCGATGACCGCGATCGTGGTGGTCGTGGTAATCGCCATCGTGCTTTTCGGGGCCAAGCGGCTGCCCGATCTGGCGCGTTCGCTGGGCCAGTCGATGCGGATCCTGAAGAGCGAGGCCAAGGCGATGCGCTCGGACGGCGAGGCGGCGCGGCCCGCGCCCGCGCCGTCGGTGGACGGGGGTGCGGCCAAGACCATCCAGACCGCGCCCGGGGCCACCGGCACGGCCCGGCCGGTGGCCGAGGCCGCCGACGGCGGCGAACGCCCGCACTGAGCGCGGCGCACGTGACGCACGCGACCACGGAGGCCCGTCGACCGGCGGGCCTCGACGCACGAGTTGAGGACCGGGGTTGAGCAAGCTCGACAAGGCGCCGAAGGCGTCCAAGGATCCTGAGGGGCGGATGGCCCTCGCCGATCACCTGCGGGAACTGCGCAACCGCGTGGTCAAGTCGGTCCTGGCGATCGTGCTGATCACCATCGTGGCGGCGTTCTACCACAAGCAGATCGAGACCTTCCTGCTGAAGCCGCTGCCGCAGTGCACCGAGGCGACGGCGGGCCAGTACCACGGCCGGTGCGCCCAGGTCTCCACGATCGGTCTGACCTCGGGTTTCACCTGGATGCTCCAGGTCGCGCTGACGGTCGGCGTGGTGGGCGCGGTGCCGGTGTGGCTGTGGCAGGTGTGGGCCTTCGTGGCGCCCGGCCTGCACCGGCACGAGAAGAAGTACACCGTCATCTTCATGCTGTGCGGCGCACCGCTGTTCCTGGCGGGCGTGGGCTGCGCGATCCTGACGCTGCCGACGACGGTCCAGGTGCTGATCTCGTTCACGCCGAACGGCACCACGCCGATCCTGCCGCCCAACGACTACTTCGACATCGCGACCCGGATGGTGCTGGTCTTCGGCCTGGCCTTCGAGTTCCCGTTGCTGCTCGTGATGATGAACATGGTCGGCATGGTCACCGGCAAGCGGCTGCTCGGCTGGTGGCGCGGGATGGTCATGGGCATCACGGTGTTCGCGGCCTTCGCGCAGCCGAGTGCCGACCCGCTGAGCATGCTCGCGCTGGCCGCGCCGATCTGGGGGCTGTACTTCCTCGCGGTGGGCATCGCGCTGCTCAACGACCGGCGCAGGCGGCGCAAGAACCCGGACGCCGGGCTGGACGACGAGGAGGCCTCGCACGTGGACCTCTCGGTCGAGGCGGTTGCCGGGGCGGAGGCCATCGAGGCCTCGGCCGCGCCGGCGGCGAGTGCTCCGGTGCCGGCCGCCCGCCGGGAGCAGATCGACGACATCACCTGATCCCCCGAGTTCCTCGGCCCCGGCCCGTCGCACCCCGTGCGGCGGGCCGGGGCTTTTGCGTGGCTTGGGGCCGGTTCGGGTCCGGTTCGGCTTTCGTCGCGGCACTCTTGGCACCGTGGATGGCATGTGACATATTACTGACGTGCTCAAGACCTGGAGACCTCCCCTGGACGTCGTCGTGGTCGGCGCCGGAGTCGTCGGCGCCGCCTGCGCCTACTACGCGGCCCGCGCCGGGCTCGCCGTCGCCGTCGTCGACCGTGGCCCGGTGGCCGGGGGCACGACCGGCGCCGGCGAGGGCAACCTGCTGGTCTCCGACAAGGAGCCCGGGCCCGAGCTCGGCCTCGCGCTGCTCAGCACCCGGCTGTGGCGCGAGCTCGCCGACGAGCTCGGCGCGGCCGTGGAGTACGAGCCCAAGGGCGGCCTCGTCGTCGCCCGGACCCCCGACGGGCAGGAGGCCCTGCGTGCCTTCGCCGCCCGGCAGGCCGCCGCCGGGGTCGTCGCCGAGGAGGTGCCGGCCGAGCGGCTGCGGGACCTGGAACCGCACCTCTCGCCGCACATGGCCGGCGGCTTCCGCTACCCGCAGGACGCCCAGGTGCAGCCCGCCCTCGCCGCGGCCCACCTGCTGCGCGCGGCCCGGCGGCTGGGCGCGGAGCTGATCACCGGCGAGAGCGTCCGGACCGTCCGCCGGGGGGCGGACGGCGCGGTCCTCGGCGTCGGGACCGACCGGCGGCACCTCGACGCGCCCGCCGTCGTCAACGCCGCCGGGACGTGGGGCGGGGAGCTGGCCGCGCTCGCCGGGGTGCACTTGCCGGTCCTGCCCCGGCGCGGGTTCGTCCTCGTCACCGAGCCGCTGCCGCGGATCGTGCGGCACAAGGTCTACGCCGCCGACTACGTCGCCAACGTGGCCAGCGGATCGGCCGGGCTGGAGACCTCGGCCGTGGTCGAGGGCACGCCCGGCGGGCCGGTGCTGATCGGCGCCAGCCGGGAGCGCGTCGGCTTCGACCGCACGCTCTCCCACGAGGTGCTGCGGCGGCTCGCGGCGCAGGCGGCCGAGCTGTTCCCGGTCCTCGCGGACGTCACCGTGATGCGCGCCTACCGGGGCTTCCGCCCGTACCTGCCGGACCACCTGCCGGCCGTCGGCGCCGACCCGCGCGTGCCCGGGCTGTACCACGCGTGCGGGCACGAGGGCGCCGGGATCGGGCTCGCGCCCGCCACCGGGCTGCTGATCGCCGAACAACTGACGGGCAAGCAGCCGGAATTGGACCTCACGCCGTTCCGGGCCGACCGCTTCCCGGCCGCCTGACCCCATGCTTCCTTCGACCGCAACGGAGAGGCCGTCGATGCGCCGCCGCACACCCGCCGAGCTGGTCGGGGCCGAGCCCGGGCCCGCCCACCACATCGAGTTCGACGGACGGCCCGTGCCCGCGCTGCCCGGGCAGTCGATCGCCGCCGCGCTCTGGGCCGACGGCGTGCTCGCCTGGCGCACCACCCGGGCCGGCGGGCGCCCGCGCGGCGCGTTCTGCGGCATCGGCGCCTGCTTCGACTGCCTCGCCACCGTCGACGGCCGCCCCAACCAGCGCACCTGCCTGCTCCCCGCCGAGCCCGGCACCACCGTCACCACCCAGGAGGGCCACGGCCGTGCCGACCTCGCCGTCTGAACCGCTGGGCGCGGCAGAGCCGTTCGACCCGTCACAGCCGCTGCGGTACGACCTCGCGGTGATCGGGGCCGGCCCGGCCGGGCTCGCCGCCGCCGTCACCGCCGCCGACCTCGGGCTGCGCTGTGCGCTGCTCGACGCGGGCCGGCAGACCGGTGGCCAGTACTACCGCCACCCGGCGCCCGGCCTCGGGGCCGCCCGCCCCGACCGGCTGCACCACGCGTGGTCCGTCTACGCCGGCCTGGCCGGCCGGCTCGCCGCGCACGAGCGCTCCGGGCGGGTGCGCTTCCTCGGCGGCCACCAGGTGTGGGCGCTGGAGCGCACCGCCGACGGGCTCGCCGCGCACGTCACCCTCGGGCCGCAGGCCGCGGACCGGGCCACCGTGCGGGCCGCCGCCGTGCTCCTCGCCACCGGCGCGTACGAGCGGCAGCTGCCCTTCCCCGGCTGGACCCTGCCCGGCGTCGTCACCGCGGGCGGCGCCCAGGCCATGCTCAAGGCCGGGCTGGTGCTGCCCGGCCGGCGGATCGTCGTGGCCGGCAGCGGGCCGCTGCTGCTCGCCGCGGCGTCCTCGCTGCTCACCGCGGGGGCCGAGGTGCCCGCGGTGGTCGAGGCCGGCGACTACCTCGGGTACGCGCGGCGGCCCGGCGTGCTGGCGGCCGTCCCCGCCAAGCTCGTCGAGGGCGCCGGGTACGGCGGCGCGCTGCTGCGCCACCGGGTGCGGCTGCGCCCGCGCAGCGCCGTCGTCGAGGCGCACGGCACCGACCGGGTCACCGCCGTCACGGTGGCCCGGCTGGACCGCGACTGGCGGCCGGTG
>NZ_JBFBDY010000390.1:0-5984 GCF_040683475.1 Kitasatospora sp. NPDC093558
GCTCGCCGCGTGGGGCGCGGCCGGCGCGGGCATGGTCTTCGCCGTCGCCGTGGCCGGCACCTCCGTGACCCCCGCCTCGGGCGGCGCGGCCGTGCCCGCCTGGGCCGGTCCGGCCACCCTGATCGCCGGGATCGCCCTGCTGGCCGCCGCCGCGATCGGCGCCGACGGCGCCAACGCCCGCGTGGCCGGCATCGCCTTCGGCTGGCGCCAGCCGGTCGCCGCGCTCGTGGTGGCCGCCGCCGTGCTGGCCCCGCTGGGCACCGGCCTCTGGTGGGCGGTGACCGGGGCCGACGGCCCGCTGCACCGCGCCGCGCCGAGCCAGGTGCCCGCGTTCATCGCGGAGGAGGCCGGCACCAGCGACCGCGCCCGCACCCTCGTCCTGACGGGCGAGAAGAGCGGCGGAGCCGTCCGCTACACCGTGGTCCGCGGCGCCGGCCTGACGCTCGGCCAGTCCGAGTCCACCGTCGACCCGGCGACCGGCACCCAGGACGGCCTGAACAAGGTGGTCGGCAGCCTGCTGGCCGGTTCCGGTGCGGACCAGGCCGGCGCCCTGTCGGGCTACGGCATCGCGTACGTGCTGGTCGAGCGGCCCGCGATCGACGCCTTCAAGGACGTCCTGGACGCCACCCCCGGCCTGGTCAAGGCCAACCAGGACGGCGACGCCGCGCTCTGGCAGGTCAACGGCGCCGCGGCGGTCCGCGCGGTGATCACCGCCCCCGGCGCGGCCCCCGTGGTCGTCCCGTCCGGCGCCCGCGACATCGCCACGACGGTCGCGGCCGGCCAGGACGGCCGGGTGCTGCGGCTCGCCGAGAGCGCCTCCCCCGAGTGGAAGGCCACCCTGGACGGCACCGCGCTGGAGCCGACCACCGTCGACGGCTGGGCGCAGGGCTTCAAGCTCCCGGCGGGCGGCGGCAAGCTGTCCGTCACCCGGGAGGGCAGCTTGCTGCACACCGGCTGGATCTGGGCGCAGGTGCTGATCGGCCTGACGATCCTGGTGCTGGCCCTGCCCGGTCGCCGCAGCCACAAGGACGACGACCTGCCCGAGGACGTGCTGGCCGCCGCCGCGCTCGCCGCCGCGGCCCAGGCGCAGGCCCCCGCCCCCGGCAGCCGCCGGGCCCGCCGGATGGCCGAGCGCGGCGAGGGCGAGCCGGGCGCCGACGAGACCGGCGTGTACGAGGGCGCCGTCCCGCCGCAGCCCGTCGCCGATCCGATGACGGAGGCCGTCCAGGCGGCCGCCGCCCAGGACACCGAGCCGTACACGGACCCGTACCAGACGTACGAGCAGGCCGACCCGTACCGCTACGACCCCTACGCCGCGCAGCAGCCGGCGGCCGCGCAGTACGGCGGCCAGGCCCAGCACGGCTACGAGCAGCAGGGCCACTCCCAGGGCTACGGGCAGCAGGCCTACCCTCAGCAGGGCTACGAGCAGCAGCAGGGCTACGAGCAGCCGTACGAGGACCAGCAGTACGGCTACGACCCCTACCAGCAGACGGAGCACCAGCAGCCCTGGGTGCCGGGGCAGCCGCAGGCCGAGCCCTACTACGACCCGAACGACCCCAACGGGATTGGCCGGTACCCGCACCACCACGGATCGGGGAGCTGACCCGCGATGAAGAAGCCCTCCTTCGGGAAGAAGTCCTCGCCCGCCGAGGCCGAGGAGACCGGCTACCTGCCGCCGGAGCCGGACCCGGCCCCCGACGCGGACGGCGCCCCGGTGCCGGCCCGCCCCGCCGGGCGCTCGGGTGGCAGCCGCACGACGCAGTCGCTGCTGGCCGCCGCGGCCGTGCTCGCCGTGGTGTTCGGCATCGCCCAGGTCCGTCCGCCGGCCGCCCCCAAGACCGGTGACACGGGCGCCGCGGCGACCACCGCGCAGGTCGAGCGGACGGCGGCGGTCTGCCCGCAGCCGCTCCAGGGCCTGACCGGCTCGACCACGCTCACCGCCTACACCCCGCCCGGCACCGGCAGCGCGTCCGGCGGGGCCGGCTGGCTCTCCGACGCCAACGCGCCCGCGACGCCCGCGCCCGCCGCCTCGTCGGCCCCGGCCGCCCCCGCGGCCCCGGCGCCGACCGGCTCGGCCGCCCCCGACAAGGGCGGCGCGCCCGCCGACGCCCGGCTGACCGTGGCCAAGCCCGGCACCCCGGTCTCGGCCCCCGCGGCCAACGCCGACAACGCGCCCGGCAGCGGGGCCGTCGCCACCGGCGCCCTCGCCCCCGGCTTCACCGTCACGCAGACCACGACGGTCACCGAGCAGCGCGGCCTCGGCCTGTCCGGCGTCACCTGCACCCCGGCCGGCACCGGCTTCTGGTTCGCCGGGGCCAGCACCGCGGGCGACCGGACTGACTACATCAGCCTGGTGAACCCCGAGTCCTCCGCCGCCGTCGTCGACATCAAGCTCTACGGCGACAAGGGCCCGATCGACAACGACGCCGCCAACGGCATCACCGTCGCCCCCGGGAGCTCCCAGTCGATCCTGCTGCCGACCCTGACCAAGGGCGCGGTCACCGACCTCGCCGTGCACGTCGTGGCCCGCAGCGGCCGGCTCGGCGCGTTCCTGCACGCCGCCGACGGCAACAAGGGCGCCGACTGGATCCCGGCCTCGGCCGAGCCCGCCCCCACCGTGGTGCTGCCCGGCCTGCCCGCCGACACCTCGGCCGCCCGCCTGGTCGTCTGGGCGCCGCCGGAGGACGACGCCGACCTGAAGATCCAGCTCTCCGGCAAGAACGGCTGGTTCACCCCGGCCGGCAACGAGTCCATCCACGTCAAGGCGGGCATGGTCGCCGCCGTCGACCTCGGGAAGATCACCCGGGGCGAGGAGCCCGGCGGCCTGCGGCTGTCGCCCAGCGACGACAAGCACCCCACCGCGGTCGTCGCCGGGGTCCGGATCGACCGGGCCGGCTCGAACGGCAAGAGCGACGCGGCCTGGCTCACCGGCGCCGCCCCGGTCGGCGCCCGCGCCACCGTGGCCGACAACCGGGCCGGCGCGTCCACGCTGTTCCTGACGTCCACCGGCGACGCCGCCACCGTCCACGTCACCGCCTCGGCGGGCACCAACGGCGGCACCCCGGTGACCAAGGACGTCCAGGTGCCGGCCGGTGCCACGGTCGCCCTCCCGGCCCCCGAGCCCGGCGGGCTGAACGGCTCCTTCGCGCTCACCGTGGAGACCGCCTCCGGCGGCCCGGTGGTGGCCGCCCGGATGCTCGCGATCCCCACCAAGGACGTGCCGATGTTCACCGTCCAGGCGCTGCGCGACGACCACAGCACCGTCAAGGTCCCGCAGGCCTCCCAGGACCCGGGCGTCGTCCTGCGCTGACCAGGCTCCGGGGGCCCGGTCGCGGGCCCCCCGGAGCGTCAGTCCTCGTCGTAGCGCGGGTCGATGGCGTCCGGCGACAGGCCGAGCAGCTCGGCGACCTGCTCGATCAGGATCTCGTGCACCAGCGCCGCCCGGTCCTCCCGGCTCTTCGCCCGGATCTCCACGGGCCGCCGGTACACCACGATCTGGCTCTTGCGCCCCTGCTTGCCGGCCGACACCCGCCCCAGCGGCACGCCGTCCTCGGAGTCCGCGCCGTCCGCCTCGTGCAGCGGCACCTCCTGGACGGCGAACTCCACCTCGATCAGCTGCGGCCAGCGCCGTTCGAGGCGCTCCACCGACTCGCGAACGTAGTCGTCGAACAGTTCGGAGCGCGTGAGCGAGATCGGCACCTGGGGCGGTGCCAGCGGGCCGCGCAGCCCCCTGCCGTGCCGGTCGCGGTGCCGGGGTCGGCGCGAGGGTCCCGTCGATGACTGCGGTGCAGAGCTGTCCATATCACTGCCGAGGGTAGTCCTTGGACGGTCGGAAGTGGACCACTCCGGCAGGGAAACGCCCGGGGCGGGGGCGCACGCGGCAGCGGGCGGAGCGAGCGAGGCGACGGCCCCGCGCCGAAGCGCCCCCCGGGCGCACCGGACGGGCCGGTCCGAGGGGCGCGCGGCGCGACACGTCGCACCACGAGGGCGGGCGGTCTTCGCTCCCCGGCGAGGAGTGCTGTACCGTCCACCCTCGTGAGCTCTGTACGTCGTTGTTCGCGGACCGCGTGCGGCCGGCCGGCCGTCGCGACGCTGACGTACGTCTACGCGGATTCCACCGCCGTCCTGGGGCCGCTCGCCACCTACGCCGAACCGCACTGCTACGACCTGTGCGCCGAGCACGCCGAGCGCCTCACCGCCCCGCGCGGCTGGGAGGTCGTCCGGCTCGCCGCCGAGGCCGGGCCGCTGCGCCGCAGCAGCGACGACCTGGAGGCCCTCGCCAACGCCGTCCGCGAGGCCGCCCGCCCGCAGACCCCCCGTCAGGGCCGCGCCCCCGAGGGCGAGTCCACCGAGGGCGGCCGCCGCGGCCACCTCCGGGTCCTGCGCTCGCCCGACAACTGACGGCTCGCCCCGCACGGCGCGTTCGCCCGTCCCGGGTACGCTGCCCGTCTACCGTCACCGCAACCCGTCGACCGAACGGGCGGTGGCCCCGACGTATCGTGAACGATCAGTAGAGACCAGGGTGGAGCCGCAGTGCGCGACCTCAAGCAGCTCGTGAAGGCGTACGACGTCCGAGGCGTCGTCCCGGACCAGTGGGACGAGAGCCTGTCCCGGGCCTTCGGTGCGGCCTTCGTCCAGGTCACCGGCGCGACCGCGATCGTGGTCGGCCACGACATGCGGCCCTCCTCCCCGTCGCTCACCCGGGCCTTTGCGGAGGGCGCCGCCGCCTACGGCGCCGACGTCGTCCAGATCGGCCTCTGCTCGACCGACCAGCTCTACTACGCCAGCGGCAAGCTCGACCTGCCCGGCGCGATGTTCACCGCGAGCCACAACCCGGCCCAGTACAACGGCATCAAGCTGTGCCGGGCCGGCGCCGCCCCGGTCGGCCAGGACACCGGCCTCGCCGAGATCCGCGAGCTGGTCGAGTCCTGGACCGGCGAGGACGACACCGTCACCGTCCCGGCCAAGGACGTCAAGCCCGGCGCGCTCTCCGAGCAGGAGACCCTGCGCGGCTACGCCGACCACCTGCTCGGCCTGGTCGACCTCACCGCGATCCGCCCGCTCAAGGTCGCCGTCGACGCCGGCAACGGCATGGGCGGCCACACCGTGCCGACCGTCTTCGACGGCCTGCCGATAGAGCTCGTCCCGATGTACTTCGAGCTGGACGGCACCTTCCCCAACCACGAGGCCAACCCGCTCGACCCGAAGAACCTGGTCGACCTCCAGGCCAAGGTCCGCGAGGTCGGCGCCGACCTCGGCCTCGCCTTCGACGGCGACGCCGACCGCTGCTTCGTCGTCGACGAGCGCGGCGAGCCGGTCTCCCCGTCCGCCATCACCGCCCTGGTCGCCGCCCGCGAGATCGCCCGCGCCAAGGCCGCCGGCGAGGCCGAGCCGACCATCATCCACAACCTGATCACCTCCTGGACCGTCCCCGAGGTGGTCCGCGAGCTCGGCGGCACCCCGGTGCGCACCCGCGTCGGCCACTCCTTCATCAAGCAGGAGATGGCCGTCACCGACGCCGTCTTCGGCGGCGAGCACTCCGCCCACTACTACTTCCGTGACTTCTGGCGCGCCGACACCGGCATGCTCGCCGCCCTGCACGTCCTCGCCGCCCTCGGCGGGCAGCCGGGCACGCTGTCCGCGCTCACCGCCGAGTACGACCGCTACGCCGCCTCCGGCGAGATCAACAGCACCGTCGCCGACCAGGCCGACCGCTCGGCCGCCGTCCGCGCCGCCTACGCAGGCCTGGAGGGCACCACCGTCGACGAGCTGGACGGCCTCACCGTGGCCGGCCCCGACTGGTGGTTCAACCTGCGCGCCTCCAACACCGAGCCGCTGCTGCGCCTGAATGTCGAGGCCAAGGACCCGGCGAAGATGGCCGAGCTGCGCGACGGCGTCCTCGCGATCGTCCGCGCCTGACGCCTCCCGGGCGCCGACGCGCCTGAACGGAAGCGCCGGTGCCCCGGCCGGTAGGGTTGCCTATC
>NZ_JBFBDY010000391.1:0-5971 GCF_040683475.1 Kitasatospora sp. NPDC093558
CGGCCGGTCGCTCCGGGTGACCCTCGACCTGCGCCCCGACCCGCTGCCCGCGCTCCCGGCCGCCGTCGAGGTCGCCGTCTACCGGATCAGCGGGGAGGCCCTCAACAACGTGGTCCGGCACTCCGGTGCGACCAGCGCCCGGCTCACGCTGCACGCCCCGTCCGACCGCGTCACCGTCGAGGTCGCCGACAACGGCGCGGGCTTCCCCACCGGCACCTCCACGGCCGGGGTGGGCCTGCGCTCGATGGCCGAACGCGCCGAGGAGCTCGGCGGCACGTTCACCGCCGTCAACGCCCCCGCCGGCGCCGTCGTCCGCGCCGTCCTCCCTCGGGAACGGGCGGGCTGATCGGCTCCTGCCGGCGGGGGCGTTCGCGAGGCACCCGTCAGTTCGTGGTGCATCCCGTCGGTTCGCGCCAACTCTCGTCAGGCGGTGCGGAGTTCCACGGACCTGACCGTCCGGGTGCCCGGCGACACCGCCAGCCGGACCACGCTTCCGGGCGCGAGCTCCGGCGCCCCGGCCGGCAAGGCCCAGGCGATGGTGCGGTCCGTGTCGCCCGTGTCCACCGCCAGGAACCGCGGTGCCTTCTCGCGCTTGCGCGGTTCCAGGCGCAGGACCTCACCCGTGACGGTGTGCGGGGCGCGCCGCTCCAGGACGGCGAGGACGAGGTAGCAGGCGGTGACCGCGGCGAAGACGGCGATCGCGGCGGTCTCGCCCGGGAGCGGGCCCGAGCTGTCCATGCCGTGGATCAGCCAGCCGTGGCCGCTGGCGTAGTTGCCGGGCATTGTCGCGAGGAACGCCAGGAAGAGCGTCCAGCGGCCGAAGCGGCCGGCCGCCGCGATCGCGAGCAGCCCGATGGCGACCCAGCCGAGGGTCAGCAGCAGCCCTGGGCGGCGCAGCGAGTGGCTCGCGTCGGGGCCGGACGTGACCGCCCATTCGGGCTGGCGCAGCGCGGCGAACAGGGCCAGGCCGACGGCCACCACGGCTGCGGCGCCCGCGAGTTGGAGCAGTTGGGCGGGGGTGGCGCCGAAGCCGGGGCGGAGGCGGGGGTAGCGGATCCGGACCGGGCGCCAGACGCCGCCGTAGGAGGACCAGACACGGCGCTTGTCGCCCGCGTCGAAGCCGAGCAGGCGCGTGGCCTGGGTGGTGACGCCGAGGGCGGCGCCGTACGCGAGGTAGCGGTCCCACACGGCGACGGACGCGGGCGGCAGCGGGGCGAAGTCCTCGTGCGCCCGGAGCCAGCCCTGGACGCCGGCCCAGTGCCCCGCGCGTTCGAGCCCGAACCGCGTCGCGCGCTCGCCGAGCGCCCTGGTCAGCACGTACATCAGCGGGATCGACGGGAGCACCCCGACCCCGATCGCGCCGCGGATGCTGTGCCCGCCGGTGGTGCCGCCCAGCCCGAGGAGCACCCCGGGCCCGAACGCGGCGACGGCCAGCACACCGGACAGCATGGGCGCGAACCGGGACCGGGAGAGCCCGCGCAGCCGGGCCTCGGCGACGATCTCCTTGCGCAGCGCGGCGTTCCACGCACTCGCGCGCTCCTGGGCGCGGAAGGCGATCGCGCCGATCGGGGCGCCGGCCTCGCCCGCCTGCTCGGTGATCCGGGCGAGGACCCGCCGTTCGTACGGCGTCAGGTCCGCGGCCTCCTTGCCGGTGACGTGCACCGTGCTCTGCGCCGGGTCGTCGGCGGGCTGGCGCACCTCGACCAGGCCGCGGGCCGCGAGGTCGAGCAGGGTCGCCGCGGCGGCGTGGTCGACCGAGCGCCACCGGTTGGCCAGCAGGGCGACGACGGCAGGGCGCTCCGGCTCGGGGCCGAACTCCTGCGTGGCCGGGCCGGGGTGCACGGCGCCGTTGCGGGTGAGCGCGAGGGCGAGCCCGAAGACGGCGAGCCAGAGCACGAGCAGGCCGACGCCGGCCCAGTAGAACTGGTCCTCGAGGCTCATGTTCAGGCCGGCGCTGAGGTTGGTGCCGAGGCTCTGGCTCATGCTGGTGCCGAGGCCGGCGCTCAGGCCGGCGCTGAGGCTCTGGCTCATGCGAACCTCACCTGGGGTGCGTCCTGGGCGGCGGCCCCGGCCTCGAAGTACTCCCGTCGGCCGTGCGCGCCGCCGATCTGCGAGACCAGGTTCCCCGGGAAGCTCTCCAGCGCGGTGTGGTAGCTCTGGACGGCGCTGTTGTAGAACTGCCGCGCGTACGCGATCTTGTCCTCGGCGGTGGCCAACTCGGTCTGCAGCGTGGCGAAGTGACGGTCGGCCTTGAGCTGCGGGTAGGCCTCGCCCAGGGCGATCAGCTTGCCGAGGGAAGCGGTCAGCGCGTCCTCCGCGGCGGCCTTGCCGACGACCCCGAGACCGGCGTCGGTCGCCGCCCCACGGGCCGTCACGACGGCCTCCAGCGTCTCCCGCTCGTGCGCGGCGTACCCGCGGGCGCCCTCGACCAGGTTCGGTATCAGCTCGTGCCGGCGCTTCAGCTGCACGTCGATCTGCGCCCAGGACGCCTGCGTCTGGTTGCGCAGCCGGACCAGCCGGTTGTACGTCCGGACCACCCACCACACCAGCGCTATTGCCAGTACGGCGACTATTCCGCCCACGACGACACCCACGATGTCCCCCCGATGACTGTGACCTCGTGTTCCGGCCGATCCGGTAGGTCGGAGGGATCCTAGGGGTACCAACCGGTCGGGCGCCAAGAATAAGGACCGCCGGTGGTCCCCGGCCCGGATCACCGGCTCGATTCCGCCCCGGTGCCGGGCCCGGCGGTGGTCACCAGTGTGCGAACCACTGCCCGGACGCGGTCGTCCACCGCGGCGGGGTCGGCGGCGTCGAGCTTTCCGTCGAGATGGAGGAAGGCGAGGCCGTGCACGAGTGCCCACACGCCGGTGGACATCGCCTCGGGGTCGGTGCCGGGGAAGGCCGCGTGGACGATCCCGCCGACGTACTCCCACATCGCGGTGGTCGCCGCGGCCCGTTCCGCGTTCGAGGGGTCGCACGGTTCGGCGAACATCACCCGGAACAGCGCGGGCCGGTCGATCGCGAAGTGGACGTACGCGGCGGCGACGGCGGCCAGGTCCTCGGCCGCCCGCGGGGCGGGGTGCGCGGCGGCGAGGTGCCCGGCGAGTTCGCGGTAGCCCTGCGCGGCGACGGCGGAGACGAGCGCGTCGCGGTCGGCGAAGTGACGGTAGGGGGCGGTCGCCGAGACGCCGGCCCGGCGGGCGACGGCGCGCAGGGACAGCGCGGCGCTGCCGTCCTCCTCCAGCAGGTCGCGGGCCGCGCGCAGGCAGGCGGTGCGCAGGTCGCCGTGGTGGTAGGAGCCGGTCTGCTGTGGCATGGGTCACCCTCACTCATGTTTGCACTGCTCACATTGCCGTCTTAATGTGAGCAGTGCAAACATTGTAGTCGAGGGCGAGGAGACCCCGATGGCGAACGACCTGTTCGCACCGCTGCGCCTGGACTCGGGCGCGGTACTGCCCAACCGGATAGCCAAGGCCGCCATGGAGGAGAACCTGGCCGGCGACGGCCAACTGCCCGACCGGCGGCTGCTCAACCTCTACCGCAGCTGGTCCACGGGCGGCAGCGGCCTGCTGATCACCGGCAACGTCATGGTCCACGCCGAAGCGCTCACCGGCCCGGGCGGCGTCGTCCTCGACGCCGCCGCACCCCTGGAACCCTTCACCGAGTGGGCCCGGGCCGCGAAGTCCGGCGGCGCGGCGGTGTGGATGCAGATCAACCACCCGGGCCGCCAGGTGCCCTCCGGCATGCCGGGCGTGGTCTGGGGCCCCTCGGACGTCGGCGTCGACCTCGGCCGGCACAGCGGCCGCTTCGGGCGGCCCACCACCATGACGCCCGAGCAGATCGCCGAGACCGTCGAGCGGTTCGCCACCACCGCCCGCCGGGCAGCCGAAGCCGGCTTCGACGGGGTGGAGATCCACGCCGCCCACGGCTACCTGCTCTCCCAGTTCCTCTCCCCGCTGGTCAACACCCGCACCGACGCCTGGGGCGGCTCCCTGGCCAACTGCGCCCGGATGCTGCTGGACGTGGTCCGCGCCGTCCGCGCCGCCGTCCCGCCCTCCTTCGCCGTCGCCGTCAAGCTCAACTCCGCCGACTTCCAGCGCGGCGGCTTCGACGCGGACGACGCGAAGCAGGTGATCGCCATGCTCGCGCCCCTCGGCGTCGACCTGGTCGAACTCTCCGGCGGCACCTACGAGAGCCCGGCGATGACCGGCCGCCCCGCCGACGAACGCACCCGCTCCCGCGAGGCCTACTTCCTCGACCTCGCCGCCGACCTGGTCCGCACCAGCCGGATCCCGCTGATGCTCACCGGCGGCATCACCCGGCGCGAAACCGCCGAACGGGTCCTCGCGGACGGCATCGCCGTCGTCGGCATGGGCACAGCCCTCGCCGTCACGCCCGACCTGCCCCACCGCTGGGCCGCCGGCACCGACTTCGACCGCGCGCTGCGCCCGGTGACCTGGTCCGACAAGGCACTCGCCTCCGCCGCCGGCATGGCCCAGGTCCGCCACCAACTCCGCCGCCTCGCCGCCGGCCGCACCCCCGCCCCCGGCACCCGCCCCGCCGTGGCCCTGGCCGCCGAACAGCTCCAACAACGCAAGGCCCTGCGCCGCTACCGCACCTGGCTGGCCACCCGCAGTCCCGAAACGGCCTGATCAGCCGCCCGGCGCGGCGGCGTTCCCGGTACGCCTCATGCGCCGTAGCTTCGACCCCGGCGCGCCCGCGCCCGACCTCTCTTCCGGAGGAAGACATGGCAACAACACCCGTCAAGGCACTCTTCGTCGTCTCCGCAGCGGACCACTGGACGCTGAAGGACGGGACGCGGCACCCCTCCGGCTTCTGGGGCGAGGAACTCGCCGTCCCGCACCGCGCCTTCGCCACGGCGGGGTGGCAGATCACCATCGCCACCCCCGGCGGAACACCCCCGACCCTCGACCGCCTCAGCATGTCCCGCACCGCAGGACGCCCCGCCAAGCTGCGCGAGGTCGCCGACTACCTCGACTCGATCCAGGACCGGCTGGACCGCCCCGCCGCCCTCGACGGGATCGACCCCGACGACTTCGACACGGTCTTCTACCCCGGCGGCCACGGCCCGATGGAGGACCTCTCCCGCGACCCGGTCTCCGGCACCCTCCTGACCCGGGTCCTGCACTCCGGCCGCCCTCTCGCCCTGCTGTGCCACGCCCCGGCGGCCCTGCTCGCCGCGCGCAACGAGGACGGGACCTGGCCCTTCGCCGGCTACCGGATGACCGGCCTGTCCAACACCGAGGAGAAGCTCAACAGCTTCGGCCGCAAGGCCTCCTGGCTGCTCGAAGACCGCCTGCGCGCCAACGGCGCCCACTACGTCAAGGCCCGCCTGCCCCTCCTGCCGTTCACCACCGCCGACCGTAACCTCCTCACCGGCCAGAACCCCGCCTCCTCGGCGCGGCTGGCGAACCGGCTCCTCGAAGCCTTCGCCATGTCGGCGCGGTAGACCGGCATTCGGGGCGGTCTACGGAAGCGGTCTCCGGGCGGTGCGTGTCGGCCGTTTTGTTTCCGACGCGGAGTAGGAGTACTGTCGCCCAGTCGCTTGGCAGGGAGAACCGGACACGCATCGGCGCGGACGGTCCCGGAGCGGCCAATCCCCTGAAACACCACCCCGGTCCGAGCTGGGTCGCGTCTTGTCGCGGCTCGGTGCGTATTCGGCATGTGTGTTTATCGGGATTGTCGCCGGACTTCGGTCGGATTCGCTTTACGGAGCAGGGATCGGCTAGAGTTCAGAACGTCGGACAGGGCGTAAAGCTCCGGTCAAGACGTCGGCGAGTTGGATGACGAAGCCCCGGAAAACGGAGCGGAAAACATCTGATAAGCTGGAAACACGAAAGAACGAAGCGCCTGGAGGGCCCGCTGGAAGGCGGCTCGAAGGAAGCGTCCGTTCCTTGAGAACTCAACAGCGTGCCAAAAGTCAACGCCAGATATGTTGACATCCCCG
>NZ_JBFBDY010000392.1:0-5953 GCF_040683475.1 Kitasatospora sp. NPDC093558
AAACGGCGGCGCCCGGCAGGACCGGCCTGCCGGGCGCCAAGGGTTGCTTGCTCAGTGCGCGCTCAGCACGCGCTCAGAGGACCTTCGAGAGGAAGGACCGGGTGCGCTCGTGCTGCGGGTTGGTGAGGACGTCGCGCGGGCTGCCGGACTCGACGACCACGCCGCCGTCCATGAACACCAGCGCGTCGCCGACCTCGCGGGCGAAGCCCATCTCGTGGGTGACGACGATCATCGTCATCCCCTCCTCGGCGAGGCCGCGCATGACGTCCAGCACCTCGCCGACGAGCTCGGGGTCGAGCGCCGAGGTGGGCTCGTCGAAGAGCATCAGCTTGGGCTTCATGGCCAGCGCGCGGGCGATCGCGACGCGCTGCTGCTGGCCGCCGGAGAGCTGCGACGGGTAGTTCTTCGCCTTGTCGGAGAGGCCGACCCGCTCCAGCAGGGCCATGCCGCGCTCGCGCGCCTCGGCCTTGGACTCGCCCTTGACCTGGACCGGCGCCTCGATGACGTTCTCGAGCGCGGTCATGTGCGGGAACAGGTTGAAGTGCTGGAACACCATGCCGATGTCCCGGCGCTTCTGCGCGACCTCGCGGTCCCGCAGCTCGTGCAGCCGGTCGCCCTTCATCCGGTAGCCGACCAGTTCGCCGTCCACCGAGAGGAAGCCGCCGTTGATCTTCTCCAGGTGGTTGATGCACCGCAGGAAGGTCGACTTGCCGGACCCGGAGGGGCCGACCAGGACGAACACCTCGCCCTTCCTGACCTCCAGGTCGATGCCCTTCAGCACCTCCACGAGGCCGTAGGACTTGCGCACGCCCTGTGCCTCGACCATCGGCACCGGCCGGGAGTCGGTGGGCTTGGTCAGATCGGTCATACGTGACCGCCTCCCTCGATGCCCGGGACCACGTCGTTCTTGGCCGACGGAACGGGCTTGCCGGCGAACAGCCGGCGCAGCCGCTGCAGCGGCGTCGGCGGGAGCGCACGGTTGGCACCGCGGGCGTAGTGGCGCTCGACGTAGTACTGGCCCACGGTGAGGATCGAGGTCATCAGCAGGTACCAGATGCTGACGACGAGCAGCAGCGGAATGGTCTGGAAGGTGCGCGAGTAGATGTTCTGGCCGGCCCGGAGCAGCTCCTCCAGCGAGATCGCCGAGACCAGCGAGGTGGTCTTCAGCATCGAGATGGTCTCGTTGCCGGTCGGCGGGATGATCACGCGCATCGCCTGCGGCAGGATGATCCGCCGCATGGTCTTGAACTGGCTCATGCCCAGCGCGTGCGCGGCCTCGGTCTGGCCGAGCGGCACGGACTGGATGCCGCCGCGGACGATCTCGGCCATGTACGCGGCCTCGTTGAGCCCGAGGCCCAGCAGCGCCGCGACGAACAGCGGGATCGCCTGGTTGGTCGGCTCGGACCAGAAGGCCGGGCCGAACGGGATGCCGATCGAGATGTTGGCCCAGAGCGAGCCCAGGAAGTTCCAGAACAGCAGCTGGACCAGCACCGGGGTGCCGCGGAAGACCCAGATGTAGAACCAGGCCGTGCTGGAGAGCACCGGGTTCGGCGACAGCCGCATGATCGCCAGCGTGACGCCGCCCGCGATGCCGATCGCCATGGACAGGAAGGTCAGTTCGAGGGTGACACCGAGGCCGTGCATGATCGAGGAGTCGAAGAGGTACTTGCCGACGACGTCCCACTGGAACTGGCTGTTGGTGATGAGGGCGTGGATCAGCATCGCCGCGAGGACCGCGACGACGGCTGCTCCCACCCAGCGTCCGGGGTGGCGGACCGGGACGGCCTTGATGGTCTCAGGCCGTCCCGGGTGCACCGACCCCTGGTCGGAAGGGTTCACTGTGTGGCCTCAGGGGTTGTGTTCAGGAGAGCGGGTTCAGCTGGAGGCGCCGTCGACGACGGACTTGTCGATCGCGCCCGCCTGGACGCCCCACTTCTCCAGGATGCTCTTGTACGTGCCGTCCGCCATCAGGGACTGGACGGCGCCCTGGACGGCCTTGGTCAGGTCGGAACCCTTGGCGAGCACGACGCCGTACGGGGCGGTGTCGGTGACGTCGCCGACCTTCTCCAGCTGCCCGTTGGTCTGCTTGATCGCGTAGTCGACGACCGGGGAGTCGGCCAGCATGATCTGGTCGCGGCCGGAGACCAGCGCCTGGGTGACGTCCGTCTGCAGGTCGAACTTGTCGCCGTCGTTCGGGACGGTCGGCTTGCCGGCCTTCACGCAGGCGGGGTTGATCGTGTCCTTGATCGAGTCGGCCTGGGTGGTGCCGGTCTGGACGGCGACCTTCTTGCCGCAGAGGTCCTTGGGGTCGATCTTCTCCGGGTTGCCCTTCTTGACCGCGGCGCCCGTGCCGGCGCTGAAGTACGTGACCATGTCGACCGTGGCCTCGCGCTCCTTCGTGTCGGTGAAGGAGCTCATGCTGAGGGTGTACTTCTTGCCCGTGATGCCCGGGATGATCGAGTCGAACGTGGCGTTCTGGACGTCGACGCCGAGGCCCAGCTTCTTGGCGATCGCGGTGGCCAGGTCGACGTCCATGCCGACGATGTTGCCCTTGTCGTCCTTGAACTCGTTCGGCGCGTAGGACGCGTCGGTCGCGACGACGATCTTGCCCGCGGACTTGACGTCGGCCGGGACGAGGGCGGCCAGCGACGGGTCGGCGGACACGGCCGGGACCGTGGCGCTCGCGCCGGCCGAGGAGCCGGTGGAGGAACCGCTGCTGCCGCAGGCGGTCAGGCCGAGGGTCAGGGACGCGGCAACGGCACCGGCAGCGAGGAAGCGGGTGCGCTGGGTACGGGCGGTCATGAGGGGGATCTCCTCCTGAGGGAGAGGTCGGGCGGAGCGCGCCGCGGGAGGCGGCGCACCGGGGCAGCAAGCCCGTACGGCGCTGTACGGGTACACAAAGCGGCGCTGTACGTCGTCGTACGGGCAAGGGCCGGGTCGTGCGCCTGGACCGGGGGTGTCCAGGGTGGTGCTTGGGAACTGCTTCCGCCACCCTCCGCCGAGGTGGACGTTGACCGAACCGCCTCGACCAGTGGCCGGCTCGATCCGAGATGGGGGGAATCCTGCCATCTGATGACGGTCGGAAGGCCTTCATTCAGATCAAAATCGGATAACGAGGGGCTGTGCTGTCCGCTATGAGGACGATTCCCTTGTCCCTGTCACCCTGCGTATAAGTATGCAGATCCCTCTGCGCTGCGCCCGGAGGCCCGCCGCCCCCTCTTTATTCAGATGCCGCCGTTGACCACCGCGTTCTGGGCCGCGCCCGCCTGGACGCCCCACTTGGCGAGGATCTTGTCGTACTCGCCGCTGCGGATGAGCTGGTCGACGGCCTTCGACACGCTGTCACGCAGCTCGGTGTCGCCCTTGCGCAGCGCGATCCCGTACGGGTTGGACGTCGACTGCGCGCCCGTCACCTCGAAGCGGTTGCCGCCGTCGGTGGTCTTCGCCGCGTAGGCGGCCACCGGGAAGTCGTTGACGCCGGCCACCGCGGCGCCGGAGGTGACCTCGGCCAGCGCCTTGGTGTCGCTGTCGAACTTGTGCGCCGTCAGCTGGCGGCCGGTGCGTGCACAGACGGCCACCTGACGGGTGATGATCTCGTCCTGCGTCGTGCCCTGCTGGAGCGCCACCGTCCGGCCGCACAGGTCGTCCAGGGTCTTGATGCCCTTGGGGTTGCCCTTGGGGACGACGATCGAGGTGCCGGCGATGAAGTAGTCCACGAAGTCCACGCCCGGGTCGACCTGCTTGCCGGTGTCGTCCAGGCCCTCGCGGCGCTTGCGGATGTCGCTCAGCGCGGACATCGCGACGTCGTACTGCTTGGACTGCAGGCCCGGTATCAGCTTGTCGAACGGGGTGTCGACCAGCTCGATCCGCACGTCGAGGATCTTGCCCAGCGCGGTGGCGATCTCCGGGTCCAGGCCGGTCGGCTTGCCGTCGGGGCCGCGGAACTCGACCGGCGCGTAGTTCACGTCCATCCCGATGCGCAGCGCGCCCGCGGAGCGCTGGGCCTTCGGGAGCTTGGCGCGGATCTCCTGGACCGGGTCCTTCGCGGCGGCCTGCCCGCCGTCGTTGCAGCCGGTCAACAGCAGGGCTCCGGTGGCGGCCAGGGCGGCGCCGGCGACGGCGGGCCGTCGGGAACGTCGGTGGTGCATGAGGGTGGTTGCTCCTGTGGGAGGTACGTGCGGTCGCCGCGAGTCGTGATGGTGTACGACATATGGCGGACAAGCGATCCTGTCATCCCGCCCTGCCGGGCCGATGGGCGGGTGTGTCAGAATTCCTTACCGGGTGACCCCCGAACGCTCGAACCAGACCGCCGAGTCCCGACAGGCTCGGGGTGTTCAGGAACGGAAGTCCTCACGCGGCTCCGTATCCGGGACACCTGCTCCCCTCCGTGTCTGCGTTCACTCCTGCGGGTGTACGTGCGTCATCGCCGTTGCCGCCGCCGGAGCCCGGCGCTTCCGAAGCCGGGCCCATGACGCGACAGCGCGGCGATGAACTGATCGTGACGAGGACGAAAAGGCACAGGTGCAACGCCTCCGTCCGGCTTACGCTCGCCCGGTAGTACGACGCGGACTTTTAAAAGACCCATAAAACCCTCATCCGAGGGCGCCGCCCGACGCAGCGCCCCGACCCCGCCCCCGGGTCCGCTTCGGCGTACCCGGTTTCCGGTTTCCGGACGGGGTCGCTCCGCCCGTCGGCCGCGCGTCCTCGCCAGAACAATGACGAAGAGGTCATCGTGGCAGCGGAGATCATCCACAGCAGCACCCAGGACACCGACGATCCGGTCGACGCCGTCTTCGCCCTGCACCGCGGCGGCAAGATGGAGATCAGGGCGACCGTTCCGGTGCGCGACGCGGACGACCTGTCCCTCGCCTACACGCCGGGTGTCGCACGGGTCTGCACGGCCATCGCCGAGCAGCCGGAGCTGGTGAACGACTACACCTGGAAGTCCAACACGGTCGCCGTGGTCACCGACGGGACCGCGGTGCTCGGCCTCGGCGACATCGGCCCGCAGGCCTCGCTGCCCGTGATGGAGGGCAAGGCGATCCTGTTCAAGCAGTTCGGCGGCGTCGACGCGGTGCCGATCGCGCTGGCCTGCACCGGCGTGGACGAGATCGTCGAGACCGTGGTCCGGCTGGCGCCCTCCTTCGGCGGCGTCAACCTGGAGGACATCTCCGCCCCGCGTTGCTTCGAGATCGAGCGCCGTCTCCAGGAGGCCGTGGACATCCCGGTCTTCCACGACGACCAGCACGGCACCGCGATCGTCACCACCGCCGCGCTGTGGAACGCCGCCAAGGTGACCGGCCGCGAGGTCGGCTCGCTGCGGGCCGTCATCTCCGGCGCCGGCGCGGCGGGCATCGCCATCGCCAAGATGCTGCTCGCCGCCGGCATCGGCGACGTGGCGGTCTGCGACCGCAAGGGCGTGGTCTACGACGGCCGCGGCGACCTGACGGACGTCAAGGCCGAGATCGCCGCGCTGACGAACCGTTCCGGCCTCAAGGGCTCGCTGGCCGACGCGATGGCCGGCGCCGACGTCTTCATCGGCGTCTCCGGCGGCACCGTGCCGGAGGAGGTCGTCGCGACCATGGCCGAGGGCGCGTTCATCTTCGCGATGGCCAACCCGAACCCGGAGATCCACCCCGAGATCGCGCACAAGCACGCGGCGGTCGTCGCCACCGGGCGCAGCGACTTCCCGAACCAGATCAACAACGTGCTGGCCTTCCCCGGCATCTTCGCCGGCGCCCTGCAGGTCCGGGCGAGCCGGATCACCGAGGGCATGAAGCTGGCCGCCGCCAAGGCGCTGGCGGGCGTCGTCGCCGACGAGCTGACCCCGCAGAAGGTCATCCCCTCGCCGTTCGACGAGCGGGTCGCCCCGGCGGTCTCCAAGGCCGTCGCCGAGGCCGCGCGCGCCGAGGGCGTCGCGCGCGTCTGAGGCGCGCGGCCGCTCCGGCGACCG
>NZ_JBFBDY010000393.1:0-5942 GCF_040683475.1 Kitasatospora sp. NPDC093558
GCCCGCGGCCCGCCACCAGTCGGCCGCCGCCCGGCCCTCGGGCGACAGCCGCACCTTGGGGAGGGTCAGCGAGACGAGCAGGAGCGCCGCGGCGCTCGTCCCCATGGCCGCGAGGATCGACGTGACCATCGCCATGCCCAGCAGGAGGTAGGCGACCCCCGAAGCCGCCCAGAGGGCCGTGGCGGCACGGTCGAGCCGCTTGTCGTCCACCTCGCGCCGCCGCACCAGCCCCGCCCGCACCGCCACCGCCGCCACGGCCTCGTTCACCTCGCGCCACCAGGACGCGAACTCGCCGTCGCCCGGCCCCAGCGCGCTCACCGGCACCTCGGCCATCCCGCCCCGCCGCTGCCCGACGCGTTGCAGCAGCAGCCGCTCGTACGGCCGGACGGCACGCCCGGGCGGCCCGTCGCACGGGCTCACCGCGGCTTCCCCGCCCCGCCGCTCGACGATCCGGACGAGCCCCGCGCCCGCCACGTCCGCCACGAGGTCCTCGACCGCGGCGGCCGGCAGCGACCCCCGGCCGAGCAGGAACTGCACGAGTACCGACGGCAGTTCCGGTACCTCCAGCGGCTCGGACCGCTCCAGCTCCTCGAACGGCGAGGACAGCCGCATCCCCAACCACAGGAGCACCACGCCGATCGGCAACGGCAGCCACAGCGCACTCATGAGATTCCGCCCCCTGAAATCTACTTGACGGTACATCAGCTTACGGCGGGGGTGAGCGGATGTGGCGGGGGTGTGACGATTTTGCGGACGGCATCACAGGCGGTGCTATGGAGTGACGGTGTCGGACGCGACCCGGTGACGCTGCGTGATCCTGCCGCGCCCTTGCGCTGCCCGGACCTCACGGGTGGCGGGCTCCGCCCGGGGCGGTGATGGTGAGTCCTTGGGGGTCCACCGCACGCCCCGGGCCGTCCGGGGCGGCACCGCACGGGAGAGACCGCAGATGCCTGACGTGACCGCTGACCACTACCCGCCCGGCACGCCGTGCTGGGTCGATCTGATGGCCCCCGACCAGCGGGCGGCCCTCGACTTCTACAAGGACCTGTTCGGCTGGCAGGGTGAGATCGGCCCGCCCGAGGTCGGCGGGTACGCGGTGTGCACGCTGAACGGCAAGGCGGTGGCCGGGATCATGGCGGCCCAGCCGATGAAGGAGGGGGATCCGACCCCGCCCACGGTGTGGACCACCTACCTGGCCAGCGCCGACGCGGACGCCACCCAGGCCGCGATCTCGGCGGCCGGCGGCACGGTGATGTTCCCGGTGATGGACGTGACCACGGTGGGCCGGATGCTGATGGCGATGGACCCGACCGGCGCCGCCTTCGGCATCTGGCAGCCCGTCGACTTCTTCGGCGCCGAGAAGGTCAACGAGCCCGGCGCGCTGACCTGGAACGAGCTGCACACCTCGGACATCCCCGAGGCCGCCCGCTTCTACGGGAAGGCCCTGGGCCTCGGCTCCGCCCCGATGGAGGGCATGGACGACTACCACTCGCTCAGCGTCGGCGACCGCCCGGTCGGCGGCATGACCACCCTGGAAGGGGCCCCGCCCGGAGTGCCCTCGCACTGGCTCACCTATTTCGCGGTGGACGACACCGACAGCACGGTGGACGCACTGGTGAAGGCGGGCGGCACCGTGCTGGTCCCGCCGTTCGACATGAGTGCGGGCCGGATGGCCGTTGTCCAGGACCCGCAGAGCGCCGTCTTCGCGGTGATCAAGGCCGCGATGTAACTCCTCCAACGGCGTGTGGAGGGTCTACTGTGCGGGCTCCTGCATGGCGGGCTCCTCGAAAAAGGTGGGGCGGGCCCGGTGCGGCCCGCCCCACCGAGGAGTCAGAACGGCTTGGTCGGCAGGTACTTGCCGTCCAGGGTGATGACGGCGCGCTCGCCGCCCTCGGGGTCGGCGACCTTCTTCACGTCGAGCTTGAAGTTGATCGCGGAGATGATGCCGTCGCCGAACTGCTCGTGGACCAGGGCCTTGAGGGTCGTGCCGTAGACCTGGAGCATCTCGTAGAAGCGATAGATCGTCGGGTCGGTGGGGATGCCGCCCGGGATCGAGCCGCGGGTCGGGACGGTCTGCAGGAGCAGCGCCGCGTCCTCGTCGAGGCCGAGCAGCTCGGCGACGGCCTTGGCGGAGGCCTCCGGCAGGGCGTGCTGGCCGAGGACGGCGGCGGTGGTGAAGGCGACCGACAGGCCGGAGGCGTCGGCGATCTGCTGCCAGGAGAGGTCCTTGCGGGTCTTGGCGTCGACGGCGGCGATGGCGAGGGCCTGGCGGACGGTCGGGTCGAACTGGGCGTGCACCATGGGTGGTTGTACCTTTCCGGGGGGTGCCCCTCGCGCGCGGCGTGCGCGCCGGGCGGGGCGGGATCAGGGGCCCGGGCGGCTCCGGATGGAGCTCCCGGGAAGGGGGATCAGGCGGCGAGCGGGGCCATGGCCCGGAGCTCCTCGACGCGGCCGGTGGCGATGTCGAAGACCCAGCCGCGCAGGGTGACCGTCCCCTCGGCCAGGGCGCGGGCCACCGACGGGTGGGTGGCGAGGTTCGCCAGCTGGGCGAGGACGTTCTGCCGGACCAGGGCCGGCACGTCCGCGGCGGTCGCGGTCCTGGCCACCGAGGCGTCGGCGAGCCGCAGCCAGTCGGCGACGGCCGGTGCGCCGCTCAGGTCGTGGCCGTGGGCGAGCGCCGTCATGGCGCCGCACGCGGAGTGGCCGCAGACGACGACCTCCCGCACGCCGAGCGCGGCGACGGCGTACTCGATGCTCGCCGCGACGCCGTCCGCGCCGGGGGTGTAGGCGGGCACGAGGTTGCCGGCGGTGCGGATGACGAACAGCTCGCCGGGCTCGCACCCGGTGATCAGCTCGGGGACGACACGGGCGTCGGAGCAGCCGATGAACAGCGTGTGGGGCGTGTGCCGGTCGGCCAGGCGGGCGAAGAGCTCCTTCTTGGCCGGGAAGACGTCCCGCTGGAACTGTGCGACGCCCTCGCTGAGGTCAGGCATGAGGTCACTCCCTTTCGTGGCGGCCCGGCCCGGCGGGCCTGGCGAGATCCACCCTGCATGACCTGTGCCTATAGTGTCCAAGACGTACGATCCATGGTTTCCATCGATGCCATCTATAGTTGCTCCCATGGCCCTGGAACTGCGCCACCTGCGCTACCTGCTCGCCGTGGCCGAGCACGGCAACTTCACCCGCGCCGCCGAGGAACTGCACATCTCGCAGCCGACGCTGTCCCAGCAGGTGAAGCAGCTCGAACGGACCCTCGGCACGCAACTGCTGGACCGCACCGGCCGCACCGTGCGCCTCACCGACGCTGGCGAGGCGTACGCCCACCACGCGCGCGCCGCCCTGCGGGACCTCGCCGCCGCCGAGCGGGCCGTCCACGACGTGCAGGACCTCGCGCGCGGGCAGCTGCGGCTCGCGGTGACCCCGACCTTCACCGCGTACCTCGTCGGCCCGCTCGTCGCCGAACTCCACGCCCGGCACCCCGGCATCGCCCTGACGCTGCGCGAGGCGACCCAGGACCGGATCGAAACCGGCCTGCTGGCCGACGAGTTCGACCTCGGCATCGCCTTCGCGGGCCCCCACCTGCCGGGCGTCACCGCCACCGCGCTGTTCACCGAGACCCTCACCCTGGTCACCGGCCCTGCTGCCGCACCGGCCGGCCGTCCGCTGCCGGTGACGGAGCTCGCCGACCGTCAACTCGCCCTGCTCAGCGCGGGTTTCGCCACCCGCGGCCACATCGACGGCTACTTCGAGCGGCACCGCGTCCGCCCGCGCATCGCCGTCGAGGCCGACTCCGTCCAGGCGCTCACCGAGATCGTCCAGCGCACGCCGCTCGCGACCGTCCTGCCCGACGCCGTCACCCACGACCACCCCGGCCTCACCCCCGTCCCGCTCGACCCGCCCCTCCCGACCCGCGTCGTTGCCCTCCTGCGGCGCGCCGACGCCTACGAGAGCGCCGCCGCCCGCGCGTTCACCCGCCTCACCCACGACCTCGTCCGCACGCGGGGCTATCCACCCGCCGCCTGAGCGAGGGCCGTTCGCGGTGTGCCTGCGGACCACGTCCGTCCGGTTGATCTAGATTGCCCGCCTATGAGCGAAAAAGAGCGAATCGCCCGTCGATCGGTGCTCAAGGCCATCCCCGCGGCCGCCGTCCTCGCGGCGACGTCCGACGGCCTCTTCGCCGGACGGAGCGAGGCGGCGCCCGTGGCCTCCGCGCCGCCGGGGGAGTTCCCCCAGCCGGTCGTGTGGACCTCGCAGTCGGCGATCCTCGAACACACCCTCGACGTACGGTTCACGGACGTCACCGTCCCGGGCTACGGGCAGGTCGCCACCCGCACCTACGACGGCACGATCCCGGGCCCGACCCTGCGCGTGCGCGCCGGGGACACCCTCAGGCTCACCCAGGTCAACGGCCTGCCGCCGAACCCGGCCCACCACGGCGACCACAACCGCCCGCACGACTTCAACAGCTTCAACCTGCACACCCACGGACTGCACGTCTCCCCGTCCGGCGACGCCGACAACGTCCACCGCGCGTTCGCGCCGCGCACGGCCGACGAGGTCGCCGCCGGTGCCCCGGAGCCGCGGTACGTGACGACCGTCGACATCCCGGCCGGCACCTTCTGGTACCACCCGCACCTGCACGGCGCCACGTCCGTCCAGATCGTCGGAGGCATGGCCGGGGTCCTCGTCGTCGAGGGCGACGTCGACGAGGTGCCGGAGATCGCGGCGGCGGCCGACGTCGTCGTCTGCATCGGCGAACTCCGGCTCAAGGACGGCCGGGTACCCGACTTCACCTCGGGTGGCGCCCTCGCCGCGGTGCCCGCCACCCTCGCCGTCAACGGCGCCCTCAACCCCACCCTCACGCTACGCCCGGGCGAAGTGCAGCGCTGGCGACTGGTCGCCGCGACCGCCTTCACCGCTCTTTCGCTCCAACTCACGTGTGGCAGCGAGAACTTGACGTTCCATCTGATCGCGCAGGACGGCGTGACGTTCCCGGCCGTCGTCGCCTCCGACGTCGTGGACCTCGCCATGGGCAACCGCGCCGACGTCCTCGTCCGAGGCTGCGAGCCGGGCACGTACGAACTGCGCGCCGCCGGGGTGTCCGCGCCCCTGATGACGGTCGAGGTCGCGGGAGCGCCCGTCGAGCCGCCGATGGCCCTGCCGACGGCGCTGCCGCCCGGGAAACCCTTCCTCCACGAGGACGACATCGCCGACCCGGACGCGGACCGCGAGGTCGCGTTCCACGTCGACCCGGGCGTCTTCGAGGGCCCGTTCCCCAACGCCTTCCGCTGCCTGGGCACCCACGCGACCCCCGCGGCCGACCCCGCCGGCGACCTCACCCGCGACCCGGCCCACGGCCTGTTCGACCCCCGGCACGTCAACCACACCTTGCGGCTCGGCACGGTCGAACGGTGGACGGTCCGCACCGACGAGACCAACCCGGCCTTCAACCACCCCTTCCACCTGCACACCAACCACGTCCTCGTCACCCACCGCAACGGCGAGCGACTCGACCCGCCGGTGTGGCACGACACCATCGGCCTGGCGGGCGGCGCACCCGGGGACCGCGTCACCTTCCTCGTCCGGTACGACGACTTCACCGGCCGCACGGTCGCCCACTGCCACCAGCTCCAGCACGAGGACCTCGGCATGATGCAGACGGTCGACTACGTCCGGTAGGCGGGGCCGCCGGACGGGTGGAATGCGCGGAGGGCGGCGCACTGCGGCGGCCGGTCCGGGTATGGCCCGTCGACTACTCGGCGCCGCGCGGCGGACGGCGGCGCCTCCTGGACGAGGGAGGACCTTCATGCACCGTCACGGCGCAGCCCGGCAAACCGCTCCCGGCCCGGGCCGGACCGTCGCCCGGCCGGGGTTGCGGGCCACGGCCCCCCTGCTGGCCGGCGCACTGCTGGCCGGGTGCACCTCGGCGGCCGCCACCGACC
>NZ_JBFBDY010000394.1:0-5936 GCF_040683475.1 Kitasatospora sp. NPDC093558
GGTGGAGAGCAGCACCAGCTCGTGCATCCGGTAGCCGACGCCGCCCCGGGCGCCGGCCGGAACCGCCTCCAGCAGCCGGACGTCCGCGAGTTCCTCCAGAAGCTGCTCCGCTGTCGCCTGCGGCATCCGCAACTCGCGGGCGGCGGCCTCGACCGGGAACGCGCTGGTCTCGAAGACCGCCAGCCGCGGCAGCATCTGCCGGCCCTGCAGGCTGACCTGCCGCAGCGAGCGCCGGATGCTGTCGCGCACCCGCAGCTCCCCGAAGCTCAGCTCGTCCAGCCGGGTGTCGCGGCGGGCCAGCCGGCGCGCCAGGCTCGCGGCCGTCCACTGCGGCCGGGAGGCCAGCCGCACCCCCGCGATCCGGACCGCCAGCGGCAGCCCGGCGCACTGCCGGGTGATCTCCCGGGCGGCGGCCGGGTCGGCCGCGATCCGCTCCGGTCCCGCGACGGCCGCCAGCAGCTCGGTCGACTCCCGCTCGGCGAACGGGGCCAGCTCCAGGCAGTCCCGGTCGGAGGCGAAGACCAGGTGGCGCCGGCTGGTCACGAGCGCCGCCGAGTCCGGGCCGACCGGCAGCAGCGGGGCGATCTCGCTGTCCCGCTCGGCGTTGTCCAGCAGCACCAGGAGGCGGCGCTCGGCGATGTGCGTGCGGTAGATCCGGACCAGCTCCGGCAGGTCCCGCTGGTCGGCCGCCGGGTCGACGCCGAGGGCGTGCAGGAAGCAGAGGAGGACGGCGCCCGGGTGCTGCCCGAGACCCCCGGCGGCCAGGTCCGCGTACAGCCGGCCGTCGGGGAAGCGGTCGCGCAGCCGGTGCGCCACGTGGACCGCCAGCGCCGACTTGCCGACCCCGGCCATGCCGGTGATCAGCACCCGCCGCGGCCGGGGCTCGCCGTCCGGGTCGAGCAGCGCCGCCAGCCGCGCCGACTCGGCGGACCGGCTGGTGAAGTCGGCCACGTCCGGCGGCAGCATCGCCGGCACCAGCGGCTCCGGGACCACCGGCTCCGGCACGGACCCCACCCCGGCGACGACCGCGTCCGCCGCGTCCGGCCCGGGCAACCGGCCCTCCAGCACCGCCTGGTGGACCGCGACCAGGGTGGCCCCCGGGTCGATGCCGAGTTCCTCGGCCAGCAGCCGCCGCCCGGTCTGGAACAGCGCGAGCGCGTCGGACTGCCGGTCGCAGCGGTACAGCGCGGTCATCAGCTGGGCGCGGAACCGCTCCCGCAGCGGGTGGTCGGACAGCAGCGCGGTCAGTTCGGGCACCAGCCCGTGGTGGCGGCCCAGCGCCAGCTCGGCCTCGATCCGGTCCTCCAGGGCGGCCAGCCGCAACTCCTCCAGCCGGGGCTGCTCGGCCTGGGCCAGGTACTCCGTCACATTGCCGAGCACGGTGCCCCGGTAGCGGGCCAGCGCCGAACCCAGGCGGTCCGACGCCTCGCGGTAGTGCCGCCGGGCCAGCGCCGCGCGCCCGGCCCGGGCCGACCTCTCGAACGCGTGGAGGTCCAACTCGGCACATTCCGCCCGCAGTTGGTAGCCGCGAGGCCGGCGGATCAGCTGGACGTCCGGGCCCAGGCGCTTGCGGAGCCGCGAGACGTGCGTGTAGATCTGCGCGGTCATGGTGCTGGGCGGGTACCAGGACCAGAGCATCGAGCTCAGCCGGGTGTCCGACACGGCCTGGCCGTCCGCCAGGGCGAGGGTCGCGAGGACCGTCTGCGCCTTGATGCCCGGCAGTTCGATCGGCTCCCCGTGCGCGTCGACGACTTCGACCGGGCCGAGTACACGCAGTTCCATCATTTCCCCCTGGTGTTGTGCCTGCCCGGCGATTGTGCGGACCCGCGGCGGGCCGCGGCATCGAATGGGCACGTCAGGACGCTGCCACGGCAGTGTCCGGCCGGACCGCCGAAATCCCGCACCCGGTCCGGGAGTCCGGTGCGCCGGCCGGATATGGGCCGGATATAGGTCCCGTCGGCAGTGTGACGGGGGCCGTTGAGGTCGCCACCGTCCCGGCCGCCACCCCTCCACCGAAGGACCCCGATGACCGATTCCGCAGGGCTGTGGTTCCGCAGCCACCGCCCGACCCCCGACGCGCGCCTGCGCCTGGTCTGCTTCCCGCACGCCGGCGGGGCACCGACCGCCTACTGGTCGTGGTCCCGCGCCGTGCCCGCCGACTTCGAGGTGCTGGCGGCCTGCTACCCGGGCCGGCAGGACCGGATCGGCGACCCGTTCGCGCCGTCCCTCCACGCGATGGCCGACGATCTGGCCGCGGCCCTGGCCGAACTGTCCGCCGACGGTGTCCCGTTGGCCCTGTTCGGGCACAGCATGGGCGCGGCGGTGGCGCACGAGGTCGCCCTGCGCCTGGAGGCCCGGCACGGGGTGCGGCCGCTGCGGCTGTTCGTCTCCGGCCTGCCGGCCCCGCACCGGTGCGCGCCGGAGGAGCCGGCGGCCGAGGACGACGACGCCTTCGTCGCCGAACTGCGCCGGCTCGGCAACAACTCGCTGACGGCGTTCGACGATCCGGCGCTGCGCGAGCTGGTCCTGCCCAGCATCCGGGCCGACTACGCCCTGGTCGCGGAGTACCGCCCGGCCCCCGGCGCCCCCCGGCACCGGATGCCGGTGGTCGCCTACACGGGCGCGGAGGACACCGAGAGCCCGGCCGACCTGGTCGCGGCCTGGTCCGACACCACCAGCGCCGCGTTCGAACTGCGGACCTTCCCCGGCGACCACTTCTACCTGCAGAAGCAGGAGCGGCCGCTGCTGGCCCACCTCACCGCACACCTGCGCGCCGACCTGCGGCTGCGCCAGGCCCAGCGGGCCGTGCGCGCCGCGAGCGCCTGACCCGTCCGGGGCTCGGCCCCACCCGAACCGTGAACCACGACAGAAGGGACGCCATCCGATGGCCGATCACCTGGTGAGCCGGCTGGTGCAGCACGGCAGGGAGACCCCCGACCGGACCGCGCTGGTGTACGTCGAGCCGACCTCCGACGGGCTGTCGGAGCAGGCCCTCAGCTACGGCGAACTCGACCGCCGCGCCCGCGCCGTGGCGCACTGGCTGCGCGAGCGCTGCGCCGTCGGCGACCGGGCCCTGCTGCTCTACGGCGCCGGGCCCGAGTTCGTCACCGTACTGGCCGGCTGCCTGTACGCGGGCGTGATCGCCGTCCCCGCGCCGCAGCCGAGCACCCAGCGCGGCCACGCCTCCCGCTCCGACGGCATCGTCAAGGACACCGAGGCCCGGCTGGTGCTGACCGACTCGGCCAACCAGGAGGCCGCGGCCGAGCTACTGGCGCACGTCGGCGCCGAGCACCTCGCCTGCTTCGCCACCGACCTGCTCGACCTGGCGCCGCCCACCGACCGGGCGGTGCCGGAACCGGCCGACGACGCCGTCGCGATCCTCCAGTACACCTCGGGCTCGACCAGTGCCCCCAAGGGCGTGATGGTCACCCACGGTTCGCTGCGCCACAACATCGGGCTGATGACCAGGGCCTTCGACATCACCGCGGACAGCGTGATGGCCAGCTGGCTGCCCCAGCACCACGACATGGGCCTGATGGGCACCCTGATCGCGCCGCTGTACGCCGGCGGGCGCACCTACCAGCTCGCCCCGATGAGCTTCCTGCGCCGCCCGCACGTGTGGCTGGAGCTGATCGGCGCCAAGCGGGCCGACATCACGGTGGCCCCGAACTTCGCCTACGACCTCTGCACGCGCCGGGTGACCGACGCGCAGCTGGCCCGGCTCGACCTGAGCAGCCTGCGGCACGCCGGCAACGGCGCCGAGCCGGTCAACGCCCGGACCCTGCGGCGCTTCGCCGAGCGGTTCGCCCCGGCCGGCTTCCGCTGGGAGCAGTTCAACCCCTGCTACGGCATGGCCGAGACCACCCTGCTGGTGTCCGCCACCCCGCGGGAGGATCCGCCCACGCTCACCGCGGTCGACCCCGACGCGCTGGCGGCCAACGAGCTGCGTCCCGTCGAGCCGGGCCCGGACGGGCCGGTGCTGGTCAGCAGCGGCACGGTGCACGACCTCGACCTGCGGATCGTCGACCCCGCGACCCTGGCCACCCTGCCGGACGGCCGGATCGGCGAGATCTGGATCCGCGGCGGCAGCGTCGGCGCCGGGTACTGGCGCAACGAGGAGGCGACCGAGCGGACCTTCCGGGCGGTCACCGCCGAGGGCGAGCGCGGCTTCCTGCGCACCGGCGACACCGGCGTCCGGCACGACGGCGGGCTCTACGTCACCGGACGGATCAAGGACGTCCTGATCGTCAACGGCCGCAACCTCTACCCGCACGACATCGAACGCGAACTCGCCTCGCTCGCTGAGGCGTTCACCGGACTGAGCGGCACCGTCTGCGCCGTGCCGGGGGACGGCGAGGAGATCGTGGCGATGCACGAGATCCGGCGCGCCCCCACCGACCCGGACGAGCTGGGCGAGCTCACCCGGCGGCTGCGCGGCGAGCTCGCCGCCCGGGTCGGGGTGCGGATCCCCAACCTGGTGCTGCTCCGTCCCGGCCAGGTCCGCAAGACCACCAGCGGCAAGGTGCAGCGCTCGCTGATGCGCGAGCTCTTCATGACCGCCGCCCTGGAGCCGGTGTACGAGGACCTCGCCCCGGCCACCGCCGCCCGCTACCGGAGCGCGGTGAGCGCGGGATGACCCACGCCGCCTACCGAAGCGCCCGGCTGCTGGACCGCGGCCTCGGCGACCCGGACGACGCCGGGCGGCTGTTCTCCTACGCCCGCTGCGGCGAGCTGGACGACCGCGAGGAGTTCCCGGTGGAGATCTGCCGCGAGCTCGACTTCCTCGGCCTGCCCGACCAGTACGTCCCGGCCGAGTACGGCGGCGCGCTGCACGAGTACCCGCAGGTGCTCCAGCTGATGCGGGCGGTGGCCCGGCGCGACCTGACGGTGGCGATCGGCCACGGCAAGACCTTCCTCGGCGCGGTGTCGGTGTGGGTCGGCGGAAGCCCGGCCCAGGCGGCCGAGCTGGCCGGGCTGGTGCGCTCCGGCGCGGCGGTCTCCTGGGGCCTGACCGAACGGGACCACGGCAGCGACCTGCTGGCCGGCGAGGTGGTGGCCAGGCCCACCGCCGACGGCTACCAGGTGAGCGGCGAGAAGTGGCTGATCAACAACGCCAACCGGGGGCGGCTGGTCTGCCTGCTGGTGCGCACCGGCGAGGCCGGTGACCCGCGCGGCTACAGCCTGCTGATGGTCGACAAGCAGCAGCTCCGGACGCCCGCCTACCGGCCGCTGCCCGCCGTGAAGCTGCACGGCATCCGCGGCGCGGACATCAGCGGGGTCGCGTTCACCGACGCACCGGTGCCGCGCGACGCGCTGGTCGGCAGCGCGGGCCAGGGCACCGAGATCGTGCTGAAGAGCCTGCAGCTGACCCGGATCCTGTGCGCCTCGCTCTCCCTCGGCGCCGCCGACAACGCCCTCGGGCTGGCCACCGGCTTCGCCGTGGACCGGCAGGCCTACGGCCGGCGGCTGGCCGACCTGCCGCAGACCCGCCGGCTGCTCGCCCAGTCCTACGCGGACGTGCTGCTGGCCGAGGCGGTCACCCTGGTCGGGGCCCGCAGCATCCACGGCCTGACCGGCGAACTGGCCGTCGTCTCGGCCGTCACCAAGTACTTCGTGCCGACCCTGGTCGACCAGGTGATCGGCCGGCTCGCCACGGTGCTCGGCGCCCGCTCGCTGCTGGTCGGCCCGGCCTTCCGGCACGGCCGGTTCCAGAAGGTACAGCGCGACCACCGGATCGTCTCCATCTTCGACGGCAACACGCTGGTCAACCTGCACGCGCTGATCAACTCCTTCCCGCTGCTGGCCCGGCACCTGCGGCTGCGCACGACGGACCGCGCCGGCCTGGCCGCGGCCGTCGACCTCGCCGCGCCGCTGCCCGCCTTCGACCGCGACCGGCTGAGCCTGCTGCCGCGCACCGGCTCCAGCGTGCTGCAGTC
>NZ_JBFBDY010000395.1:0-5921 GCF_040683475.1 Kitasatospora sp. NPDC093558
ACGGTGTCGTGCCCGAGTAGCCCAGCGCCTGGATCGCCTTGTCCGCCGTGTCGACGCGCAGGCGCTGGCCCTGCCAGAGCAGGTGGACGGCGCCGTCCGGGGTGGTGACCAGCACGCCCTGGCCGGGCGCCAGTGCCTTGCCCTCGCGCGCCGGGTCCAGCTGCACGCCCAGTCTCGGCCCGGCCTCGCCGCCGCCCTGGGCCGGCTGGACCGTCCCGCACACCAGCCAGGTGCCGCCCGCGAGTTCGGCGGCCGGCGGCAGCCCGTCCGGGGCGCCCGGGATGCCGACCGGCGCGCCGCGCGGGGTGTCCGCGAGCGAGGCGCGGCTCACCTCCTCGACGGCCATCTGTTCGCCGGCCACGAGCTTCGCGCTGGTGTCGTTGAGGACCGGGTGGAGCTGCCCGCCGACGTAGAGGTAGCGGGCACCGGTCTCCTTGACCATCACCAGCGTGCCGGGCTTGGCCCACGCCGTGTCGCCGCCGGGCACCATCACCCCGTAGACGGCGGCCCCGAGGCCGATCAGCACGGCCAGCGCGAGCCCGGTCACCGCGCCCCTGGTGGTGCGTCCGGTCGGGGTGTCGGCGGCGTCGGGCTCGGCGCGCAGCATGCCGGAGGCGAGTCTGCTCACCACGAACAGGTGGGCCTGCACCTGGTCGCGTCGGGACTGCATCCACGTCCTCCCCGTGTCTCCGGGCGCCCGGCCGGGCGCCCCTCTCCGTGAACGGGGCCGACCGGCCGGGGCGTTCAACGGCGCCGGTCCGAGGCCGGCTACCGGCGGGTAAGCTGCGGCTCTACCGGAAACGTGACGGCAGGACGGAACGCATGGGGATACGGCTGCTCGGCCCGGTGGAGCTCCGGCTCGGCACCGGCACCCCCACCGCGGTCGGGGGTGCCCAGCGGCGGGCGGTGCTCGCCCTGCTGGCGCTGGAGCTGAACCGGACGGTCGCGGTGGAGCGGCTCGTCGGGCTGCTCTGGGACGTCGAGCCGCCGGCGCACCCCAAGGCCGCCCTGCAGGGCCACATCGCCGCTCTGCGCAAGCTGCTGGCCGGGCCGGGCTCGCCCTTCGAGCTGACGACCCGCTCCCCCGGCTACTGCCTCACCGGCGAAACGGCCGACGTCGACGCCCTGGCCGCCGAGGCCCTGGGCGAGCGGGCCGCCGCGACCGACGACGACGCCGCGGCCGCCGCACTCCTCGAACGGGCCCTGCGCCTTTGGCAGGGCGCGGCCCTCGCCGACCTCCCCGCCACCGCGCCCGCCGCGGTCCTGGCCCGCCACCTGGACGGGACGCGCACCGGGCTCCTCACCGCCTGGGCGCAGCGCCAACTCCGCCTCGGGCGCGGCTTCGCGGCCGTCCCGGCGCTGGAGCAGGCCGTCGCGGCGGACGGGCTGCGCGAGCCCGTCGTCGCCCTGCTGGTCCGCTGCCTGCACCGGAGCGGCCGGACCGCCGCCGCGCTGGAGGCCTACCACCGGGCCCGCGCGCGCCTCGCGGAGGAACTCGGCGTCGCCCCGGGCCGCGAGCTCCAGCAGGCCCTCTCCGACGTGCTCACCGAGGAGGAGCCCGACGAACCGCCGACGCTCGCACTGCCGGCGGCACCCGACCAACTCCCCACCGCACCGCGCGGGTTCGTCGGCCGCGAGGCGGAGGAGCGCTGGCTCGACGCCCAGTGCGGCCCGGACCGCACCGGGGACGGCCTGGCCGTGGTGGTCGGCCCGGCCGGGGTGGGCAAGACGGCGACGGTGGTCCGCTGGGCGCACCGCGCCGCGCCCGGCTTCCCTGACGGCCGGCTCTTCGCCGACCTGCGCGGCTTCGACCCGGCCGGTCCCGCCGACCCGGCGCACGCCCTCGGCCGCTTCCTGCGCGCGCTCGGCGTGCCCGAACTGGTGATCCCCGAGGAGCGCCCCGCCCGCGCCGCGCTGTTCCGCGAACGGACCCGCGGGCGACGGCTGCTGGTCGTGCTGGACAACGCCCGCAGCGCCGACGACGTCACCGACCTCCTGCCCGCGGGGCCGGACTGCGCCGCCGTCGTCACCAGCCGCACCAGCCTGGAGGAGCTGGTCGTCGCCGACGGCGCGGCGATGCTCCAGGTCGGCGTGCTGCCGGACGCCGACGCCCACCGCCTGCTCCAACTCCGCCTCACCGCCGAACGCGTGGCGGCCGAACCGGACGCGGCACGCCGCCTGGTCGAGCTGTGCGACCGCCTGCCCCTGGCCCTACGGATCGCCGCCGCCCGGCTCGCCGCCCGGCCCGGCTGGCAACTGGCCGACCTGGTAGCGGAGTTGACGGACGAACGCACCCGCCTGTCCACCCTCGCCACACCGGACGGCGCTCTCGGCGTCCACTCGGCACTGACTCTGACGTATCGCCACCTCCCGTCGCACGCACGGAGACTGCTGCCCCTCCTCACGCCCCACCCCGGCACCGAGGTCGACGTCCACGCGGCCGCCGCGCTGCTCGCCGCCGACACCGAGACGACCCGGCTCGCGCTCGGCTCCCTCGCCGCCCACCACCTGCTGACCGAGACCACCCCCGGCCGCTTCGCCCGCCACGACCTCGTCCGCCTGTACGGCGCCGAGCTGTTCGGGGACCTCCCGGCGGCCGGCCGGCAGGACGCGTTCCGCCGCCTCGTCGACTACGAGCTGCTCGCCACCGGCACGGCGATCCGCCGGCTGAACCCGTACCACGAGCCGTTCCTGCCCCCGGGCACCGGACACCTCGCCCTCCCCCGGCTCACCGACCCGCAGACCACGCTCGCCTGGTGCCACGCCGAGGAGCCGGTGCTGCGCGCGCTGGTCACGGCCGCCGCCGACCGCGGCGAGCACGACCGCGCCTGGCGCCTGGCCCGGGCGGCGGGAATCCTCTACTACGGGGCCGGGCGCGTCCACGACCGCCTCGCCTGCCTGCGCGTCGGGCTCGGCGCGGCACAGGCGAGCGGCGACCGCGAGGGCCTGGCCGCGATGGAGGCCGCGACGGCCTGCGCGCTCGGCTCCACCGGCCGCGTCGCCGAAGCGCTGCCCCTCGCCGCGCGGGCCGTCGAGCGCACCACGCCGGAGGACGGCAACCTGCACATCCACGCGCTGTCCGTGCGCGCCTCGATGACCGCCCTCACCGGCGACCAGATCGGCGCCGACCGCCTCTCCGACGCCGCCCTCGCGCTCGTCCGGCGCACCGGCCTGCGCGAGCACGCCGCCACCGTGCTCAGCAACGCCGCCGCGATCAAGGTCACGACCGGTGCCCCCGCCGCCGCGCTCGACCTCGCCCGCGAGACGCGCGACCTGCTCGCCGGGCAGCCCACCGCCAACGCCTACGTATGGGCGATGGTCAACGAGGCCTTCGCCCTGCACGCGCTGGACGACCCGCACGGCGCCGAGCTCACCTGGCGCGAGGCGCTGCACCTGTGCCGCTCCTCCGGCAACGTCCGCCTGCACGCCCTGGCGCACCGGCACTTCGGCGAGTTCCTGGACGCCCGGGGCCGTTCCGCCGAGGCCGCCGAACACCGGCGCACCGCCGGCGAGCTGTACACCGCGCACGGGGACGTCCAGCTGGCCGCCAACCTCGACCGGCTCCTGTCCCGCACCCCCGAGGCACCCCGAACCCTGGAGACGACGTGACCGTTCACCACCTGGACTGCGCCACGATGTGCCCGCTCGGCGGCCGCGCGCTGATGGGCGGCGGCGGTCGGCTGATCGGCCTGCTCTCGACGCACTGCCTGCTGATCGAGGGCGCCGACGGGCTGGTCCTCGTCGACACCGGCTTCGGCACCGAGGACGTCGCCCACCCACGAGAGCGCCTCGGGCGCCGCTTCCTCGCCACCGTCCGCCCGCGGCTCGACCCCGCCCGCACGGCCCTGCACCAGGTCCGCGCCCTCGGGCACGACCCGCGCGACGTCCGCGCCGTCCTGCTCACCCACCTCGACGTGGACCACGCCGGCGGCCTCGGCGACTTCCCCCACGCCGAGGTCCACGTGCTCGCCGACGAGCTCCGCGCCGCCCGCGCCGGCGCCACCTTCAACGAACGCGACCGCTACCGCCCCGCCCAGTGGGCGCACGGCCCCCAGTGGGTCGAGCACCGGCCGGACGCCGCCACCGAGGACTGGTACGGACTCCGCGCGATCCCCGTCCTCCCGGAGGCCGGCACCGACGTCCTCCTCGTCCCGCTCGCCGGCCACACCCGCGGCCACAGCGGCGTCGCCGTCCGCACCGGCGACCGCTGGCTGCTCCACGCCGGCGACGCGTACTTCAACCACGCCGACATCGCCCCCGGCTCCCCCCGCCGCCCGGCCGGACTCACCGCCTTCCAGCGCCTCCTGGCCGTCGACAACCCCGCCCGCGTCCACAACCTGGACCGCCTCCGCGAGCTCCAGCGCACCCGCTCCGCCGACGTCCGGATCATCTGCGCCCACGACCCGGCGTACCTCCTCTAATCCGTCCGGCTAATCCGTCCGGCGCAGTGCGGCGCGCGGGCCGGGCGGGCTGCTGGGATCTTCGGAAGGCACCCGGCCGCGCCCGACCGCCGGGGCCCGTCGTCCCGAGACCGTGGAGGCCCGGATGTGGCAGGCTCCCCCCGCCCCCGTCAGCCGTGAGTGGCTCCCGGTGCTGGACATGCCGGCGCCGGGGGCGCAGAACCGGTGGACGGTCCTGCTGCGCCTCCTGCTGCTGATCCCGCAGTTCGTGGTGGTGTGGGTGCTGTCGGTGGTGGCGTTCTTCGTCACGATCGCCGGCTGGTTCGGCGCGCTGGTGCTCGGCCGCCTGCCCGGCTTCGTGGCCGACTACCTGACCGCGTTCGTCCCGTACGACACCCGGGTCACCGCGTACCTGATGCTCATGCTCGACGACTACCCGCCGTTCCGGTTCCGGACGCCCGAGTACCCGGTGCGGGTCGAGCTGCGGCCCGGGGAGCTGAACCGGCTCGCCGTGCTGTTCCGCATCGTCCTCGTCATCCCGGCGGCGATCGTGCAGGGCCTCGTGTACGCGGGCTGGTGGATGGTGTGCTTCGTCATCTGGCTCGTGGTGCTGATCCTCGGCCGGATGCCGCAGCCGCTGTACGAGGCCAGCGCCGCGATCGTGCGCTACCGGATGCGCACCACCGCCTACTTCGTGATGCTCTCCTCCGCCTACCCCAAGGGCCTGTTCGGCGAGGAGACGGGCAGCGAGCCGGACGGACCGGTGTCCGCCACCCGGCCGCTCGTGCTGAGCGGCGGCGGGCGCGGCCTGCTCGTCGTCTTCCTCCTGCTCGGCGTGGTCTCCTGGGTGACGAGCTCGATCACGACCTCGGTGAACTCGGGCGACGACGACAACGACGGCATCAACCCGACCCAGCGCGTCATCGCGCCCCTGGTGCCGGGCCCGCGTTAGAGCCCGCTGGGCCAGTTGTAGCCGCTCGGCACGGTGACGGTCGCGTTCTCCGCGGCCGTGCCGTAGACCAGCGCGATCTCGTCGTGCGCGTGCAGGACGATCGCCGCCGGGTCGCCCGCCACCGCCTTGCCGTCCACGTAAGCGGTGAGCGTGTGGGTGGCGTCGGTGCGCAGCCCGCCGAGGTGGTCGGCGGAGGCGGATACCTGCCACTCGGTCAGGAACTGGCCGAGGCTGAAGTCGGCGGTCACCGGCGACTCGATGTGCACGACGCCGGTGGTGTCGTGGGTGTGCAGCGGGCTGATCTTCTGCGCTGCCTCGTCGATGCCGACCAGCGCGGGGACGGTCACCGGCTGCCCGTCGGCGTAGACGTCGAGGTGGGCGTGGATGTGCAGGGCGGTGCCCTCGGCGCCGAGCATCGGGAGTCCGGCCGCCTTCACCGCCGCCGCGACGTCGGCGGGCGCGTCCCAGGGCGGCGGGGTGGTGCGGCCCTCGGCGGTCGTGCGCGGGTGCGCCGGGACGCCGGAGGGGGACGTCGAGCTCTGGTTGGTCGCGATGACGCCGGCGATCCC
>NZ_JBFBDY010000396.1:0-5886 GCF_040683475.1 Kitasatospora sp. NPDC093558
CATCGACCGGACAACCTACAAGGCCACCATCAGCATCAACATGCTCACAACCGACCCTTGACAGCCCCAGCTCCGCCCTAACTGAACGGCGTTGCCTCTAGACCACCTACGCGTGCCGGTGCCGCCCGCCGCGCGCCGCCGCCCCCGGGTGGTCGGCCGCGGCGATCAGGGCGGCCAGCGCGGTGGTCACCGGCACGGAGGCGACGAGCCCGATGCTGCCCACCAGCGTCCGCGCGATCTCCTCGGAGACCAGCTCGCTCGTCGCCACGTCGAGCACGTTCCGGTGCGCGATCGAGAACAGCAGGAGCAGCGGCAGGGCCGCGCCCGCGTACGCGAGCACCAGGGTGTTGACGGTGGACGCGATGTGGTCGCGGCCGATCCGCATGCCCGTCCGGTAGAGCCGGCGCACGCCCATGCCGGGGTCGGCCGCGTGCAGTTCCCAGATCGCCGAGGTCTGGGTGACCGTCACGTCGAAGAGCACGCCGAGCGAGCCGATGACGAACCCGGCCAGCAGCAGGCCGCGGATCTGGATGCCCGGGTACAGGTCGTGGACCAGCCCGGTCTCCTCCGAGGTGTTGCCGGTCAGGTGCGCCCAGGAGGCGAAGACCAGGCTCAGCACGCCGATCAGGACGAGCGAGACGAGCGTGCCGAGCACCGCGACCGAGGTCCGGGCGGAGAGCCCGTGGCACAGGTAGAGCGCGATCAGCATGATCGCGCTCGCCCCGACGATGGCCACCAGCAGCGGGTCCGAACCCCGCAGGATGGCCGGCAGGATGAACAGCGAGAGCACCGCGAAGCTGATCGCGAGCGCGACCAGCGCGGCCAGCCCGCGCCACCGTCCGACGGCGACGACGGCCACCGCGAAGACGCCCGCGAGCACCCCCATCGGCAGGTTCCGGTCGACGTCGACCACGCTGTACTGGAGGTCCGGCGGCGCGTCCGGCGCGTACGTGAGGACGACCTCCTCGCCCACGTCGTACTGCCGCGGCTCGCCCGGGTGCACGACGACGGTGAAGGTGCGGCCCTTGTCGGGACCGGTGGTCACCTCGACCGTGTCCTGCCGGCAGGTGCCCTGGTCGGCCGGGTTGACGGTGCTGCACGGGAGTTCCTGCACCTTGGTGACCCGGCCGTGCTGGACCTGCTGGTCGAAGCCGACCCCGGTGCGCGGGTGCGACGGCACTCCGCCGGGCCACAGGATCACGAGGCCGGCCAGGACGGCCAGCGCGAACGGGATGAGCACGGCCGCGATGATCCGGCGCAGGCGGGCGGAGACGGGCGCAGCCGGTCCGTGGGCGTGCACGTGCGCCGCCGCCGCGGACCCGGTGCCCCCGTGCTCGGGCTCGTCGCTGTGCTCGTGCGTCCCCTCGTCCACCTCACGCCTCCTCAGCGGTCGCGCGGCTGCCAAGATCCGCCGCAGCCCCCCGAAATCATCGGCGCCGGACCGGCCGGACCACCGCAGTGACCAACCCGTGGGCGCGCCGCACCCGGCCGGGAGGGGGGAACCGTACTGCACCGGGCAGGCGGGGGATTACCCTACCGGCGTTCGGCGTGCTGCCCGGATGGGGGCAAGTGACGTTCCGGCGAAGAATTCCGACCATGCCGAATGTCAACCGCATCGCCGCCGGCGCCGCCGCAGCCGCGCTCTCGCTGACCGTCCTCACCGCCCTCCCCGCCGCCGCGGCGGACCGTTCCGGCCAAGGCCTCGCCTGGACGTCCTGCCAGGGCGCCGCCGACCCCCGCCAGCAGTGCGCCATCGTCACCGTCCCGCTGGACTACGCCGATCCGCACGGCGAGCAGATCACCCTCGCCGTCTCCCGCATCCGCGCCGCGAAGCCGGACGAGCGCCACGGTGTGCTGCTCACCATCCCCGGCGGCCCCGGCGGTTCCGGTCTGAACGTTCCGACCAGTGCCGCCAAGCGCCTGCCGCAGTCCGTCCTCGACCGCTTCGACCTGGTCGGTTTCGACCCGCGCGGCGTCGGCCGCTCGACGCCGGTCAGCTGCGGCCTGGACACGCCCGACCTGGCGATGGTCAAGCTCCGCCCCTGGCCCGCCGCCGACGGTTCGATCGACGACAACCTAGCCACCGCCCGCCGCATCGCCGACACCTGCGCCCGCAACGGCGGCCCGGTGCTGCGCAGCATCTCCACCCGGAACGAGGCCCGCGACATCGACCGCATCCGCCAGGCCCTCGGCGAGCGCCGCCTCTCCGCGTGGGGGACGTCCTACGGCACGTACGCCGGCGCCGTCTACGCCACGATGTTCCCTCAGCGCACCGACCGGATCGTGCTCGACAGCAACGACGACCCGGACCCGTCCCGCGTCGGGCGCGGCTGGCTCGCGGGCTTCGGCCAGGGCGCGGAGGACCGTTTCCCCGACTTCGCCAAGTGGGCCTCGGCGCCGGGCAATCCGGACCGCGTCGCGGACACCCCCGAGGAGGTCCGCCCGCTCTTCCTCGACCTCGCCGCCCGCCTGGACCGCGCACCCCTGCCCTGGCCCGGCGCCAACCCGGCCGAGCTGAGCGGCAACGTGCTGCGCGAGACGATGCTGCAGAGCCTCTACGCGGACGCGAGGTTCCCCGACCTCGCCCGCCTGATGCTGGCCGGTCTCGGCCGCCGCCCGCTGCCGGCCCCGGTCACGCCGCCCGAGCAGGCCGTCCAGAACACGATCGCCGTCTCCGTCGGCACCCTGTGCAACGACGTGTCGTGGCCCGCCGACCCGGCCGCGTACGCGAAGGACACCGCCGCCGAGCGCGCCGCCCGCCCGCTCACCGCCGGCATGCCCGTCAACGTCATGCCGTGCGCGTTCCGGCCGTTCGAGCCCGCCGAGCCGCCGACCCGCATCACCTCCCGCGGCCCGGCGAACGTGCTCCTCGCCCAGAACCTCCGCGACCCCGCCACCCCTTACCGGGGCGCCCTGAAGCTCCGTGCGGCGTTCGGCCCGCGGGCCCGGATGGTCTCGATCGACTCGGGCGGCCACGACGCGTACGTCGCCAACGGCAACGCGTGCGGCGACGAGGCCGTCACCACGTACCTGCTCACCGGCCGGCTCCCCGCGGAGGACGTGTCCTGCCCGGCCGGCTGACGCGCGCGTGATCCGCGGGTGACGCGCACGTGATCCACAAGGGTCAAACCGGGCGGGGGCCGACAAACCGTGAACGATCACCCCGGTCCCCGCCCGGACATGTGGACGACCGGCTCGAATGAGTCGAACCTGTCGCGGTTTTGTGACAAAGCTTGGCCAACACCCGTCCCTCAGCGGCTTTTCGTGGCCGTAGTGTTCGAGTTATGTCACGGAAGAGCCGCATACCTGCCCCGGACCCCGGCGACACCTGGGTACCGCGACCCCGGCGCCGGGTGACCCCGCTCGCGCTGGTCGGGCACACGGTCAAGTTCCTCGGCTGCAGTGTGCTCGGGGGCGTCCTGCTCGCGGGGATCGTCCTCCCCGGGGCCGGCGCCATCGGGCTGGGGGCGAAGAGCGGCGCGGAGAGCTTCGAGAGCATACCCGACGACTTCAAGGCGCCCCCGCTGACGCAGGCGACGCAGATCTTCGACGCCAAGGGCGGCCTGATCGCCAAGGTCTACGAGCGGGACCGCACGGTCATCCCGGCCGAGCAGATGTCGCCGCTGATGAGACAGGCACAGGTCGACATCGAGGACGCCCGCTTCTACGAGCACGGCGCGGTCGACCTCAAGGGCATCCTGCGGGCCATCACCAAGAACGCGGAGAGCGGCGCCACCGTCCAGGGCGCGTCCACGCTCACCCAGCAGTACGTGAAGAACGTCAACGTCGAGAAGGCCGGCGACGACCCGGTCGCGGTCGCCGAGGCGCAGCGCAAGACGATGGGCCGCAAGATCCAGGAACTCAAGTACGCCATCAAGCTGGAGGAGGACCTGAGCAAGGACCAGATCCTCACCAACTACCTGAACATCACCTTCTACGGGCACCAGGCGTACGGCATCCAGGCCGCCGCGCAGCGCTACTTCAGCAAGGACGCGAAGGACCTGTCCCTCCCCGAGGCGGCCATGCTCGCCGGGCTGGTGCAGAACCCGTCCCAGTACGACCCGAAGCTCCACCCGGTGGCCGCGCAGAAGCGCCGGGACACCGTCATCGACAAGATGGTGGAGAACAAGCACATCACCGCCGAGCAGGCCCGGGAGGCCAAGGCCGCGCCGCTGGGCCTGAAGTACAAGGACCCGCAGAACGGCTGCATCACCGCGAAGGCGGGCATGGGCTTCTTCTGCGACTACGTGCGCCACGTCGTCAAGCAGGACCCGGTGTTCGGCAAGAGCGCCGCCGACCGCAAGAAGCTGTGGGACCAGGGCGGCCTCAACATCTACACCACCATGGACCCGGAGAAGCAGGCCGCGGCCCAGAAGGCCGTCTCGGACCTGGTGTTCGTGACGGACCCGGTGTCGGCGGCGATGACGATGGTCGAGCCCGGCTCCGGCGACATCCTCGCGATGGCCCAGACCCGCCCGTACGGCCTGGCGAAGGAGAAGAACGAGACCGTCGTCAACTACAACGTGGACGCGGCGATGGGCGGCGGCGTCGGCTTCCAGCCCGGCTCCAACTTCAAGCCGATCGTGGCCGCCGCCGCCCTGGAGGCGGGGCTGCCGCCCACGCAGTCGTACTCCGCGCCCAACCGGATGGACTGGCCGACGACGTCGACCTGCAACGGGACGTGGAAGAACCTGAACAAGGGCAAGAAGACCGGCAGCGTCCCGAACGAGAGCGCGAGCGAGGTCGGCCCGTACGAGCTCAAGGAGGCGATGGCCCGCTCGGTCAACACCTACTTCGTGCAGATGGAGCAGGAGATCGGCCTCTGCGCGGTCAAGCAGATGGCCAACAAGCTGGGCGTGACGGGCAAGGCCAACGGCGACCAGCTCGAAGAGGTGCCCGCGCTCGGCCTCGGCACGCAGGAGGTCAGCCCGCTGACGATGGCCAACGTGTACGCGACCTTCGCCGCCCGCGGCAAGCACTGCGCGCCGGTCGCGCTCACCCGGATCGCGACGGTCGACGGCAAGAACGTCCCGGTGCCGCCCGTCACGTGCGACCAGGTGATGTCCGAGAGCACCGCGGACGTCGTCAACACCGTGCTCCTCGGCGTGACCGAGAAGGGCACCGGCAAGGACCTCGGCCTCGACGACGGCCGCCAGATCGCCGGCAAGACCGGCACCGCCGACGAGAAGAAGGCGGCCTGGTTCAGCGGATACACGGGCAACCTCGCCGGCTCGGTGTGGCTGGGCGCCCCGGGCGACAAGGTGCCGATGCGGAACATCCGGATCGGCGGCCACTACCAGGAGGAGGTCTTCGGCGCGACCGGCCCGGGGCCGATCTGGCGGCAGGCGATGAGCGACGCGGTGCGGTCCATGCCGGAGGACGAGTTCAGGACCGTCTACATCCCGGACCCGCCCAAGCGCGACCCGGCCAACCCGAGCGGCAGCCCGTCCGGCAGCCCGTCCGGAGGCCAGTCCGGCAGCGCGCCGGGCACCGGTGGCCCGCAGCCCGGTGGCGGCGGCACCACCCGCGGCCCCGGGCGGCCGCACGGCACGCCCGCGCCGGACCCGTCCGAGGACGGCTGAGCGGAACGCGGAACGGGGACGGCCCCGCAGGAGATCGCTCCTGCGGGGCCGTTGTCGTCAGCGCCGCTAACGCGCCTCCACCGGTTCGCCGGTGTCCGGGTCGAGCGTGAACACCCGCTGGTACGCGTCCGTCACGATGGTGATCCGGTCCCTGGCCGTCCAACTCGCCCGCACCAGCAGCCCGTCGTCCGGCGCGCCGCCGATGTCGGCCAGCGTCCAGCGGCGGGCGGACCAGCCGGTGCCGGACTCCAGCAGCACCTGCCAGTGGTCACCCGGCTCGGCGCCCGTGCCGTACGAGCGGTGC
>NZ_JBFBDY010000397.1:0-5845 GCF_040683475.1 Kitasatospora sp. NPDC093558
GGCTGCGGTCCTGCTGGGGGGCGCGGGCGGCGGGATGGCTGGTCATCGGTGCTGGCGGTTCCTGTTCCGGTGGGGGCTCGGCGGCTCGATCCTCACAGAGGTGAGTTGGGGCCCGGTCAGCGGGCCGCCTCGCGGGCGCGCAGTTCGCGGCGGAGGATCTTGCCGGCGGGGGACTTGGGGACGGCCTCGACGAACTCGACCGCGCGCACCTTCTTGTAGGGGGCGACCTGGCCGGCGACGAACGCGGTGACGTCGTCGGCGCTGAGCCTGCTGCCGGGGACCCGGACGACGAAGGCCTTGGGGCGCTCGGTGCCCTCGGCGTCCGTCACGCCGATGACGGCGGCGTCGGCGATCTGCGGGTGGCCGAGCAGGACGGCCTCCAGTTCGGCCGGGGCGACCTGGTAGCCCTTGTACTTGATCAGCTCCTTGACCCGGTCGACGATGTGCAGGTAGCCGCGGTCGTCGACGAAGCCGACGTCGCCGGTGTGCAGCCAGCCGTCCTCGTCGATCACGGCGGCGGTCTCGGAGGGGCGGCCGAAGTAGCCCTTCATCACCTGCGGGCCGCGGATCAGGAGCTCGCCGCGCTCACCGGGCCCGAGGTCCGTCCGGGTGCCGTCCAGGGCGGTGACGCGCAGTTCGGTGGAGGGGACCATCCGCCCGACGGCGCCGGGCGAGGGGTCGGTGTCGTGCGGGGAGACGACGTGGGTGACCGGGGACAGCTCGGTCATGCCGTAGCCCTGGAGCAGGTGCGGCAGGCCGAGGCGGCGAGCGCAGGCGGCGGCCAGCTCGGGGTCGAGCGGGGCGGCGGCGCACAGCAGGTACTCGACGGAGGACAGGTCGAAGCGCTCGACCAGCGGGTGCTTGGCGAGGGCGAGCGCGATCGGCGGGGCCACGATGAGCGCCTGGACCTTGTGCTCCTCGATGGCGCGGCAGAACTGCTCCAGGTCGAAGCGCGGCAGCACCACGACGGTGGCGCCGCAGCGCAGCGGCTGGTTGAGCAGCGCCGATTGGCCGTAGATGTGGAAGAACGGCAGGACGGCGAGCACGCGTTCGCCCGGCTCGGGGCGGTAGAGGGCGTCGACCTGGGCGAGGTTGGTGGCGATCGAGCGGTGGGTGAGCATGACGCCCTTGGGCAGGCCGGTGGTGCCGCTGGAGTACGGCAGCACGGCGACGTCCTCGCCGGGGTCGATCGGCACCTCGGGCGCCGGGGCGGTGGAGGCGAGCAGGTCGGCGAGCGAGCGGTGACCCTCGGCGCCGTCCAGGACGACGATCTCGGCCGGCGGGCGGCCCTCGGCGGCGAGCAGGTCGACGGCCTCGCCGGCGGTGGGCAGGAACGGGGAGACGGTGACCAGCCAGCGGGCGCCGCTGTCGCGCAGCTGGCCGGCGAGCTCGCTCGGGGTGGCGAGGGAGGAGACGGTGGTGACGGTGGCGCCGGCCCGGGTGGCGCCGTAGAAGGCCATCGGGTAGGCGATCGTGTTGGGGCTGAAGAGCGCCACCACGTCGCCCTTGCGCACGCCCGCCTCGGCCAGGCCGGCGGCGACCCTGAGCACGGACCCGGCGAGCTCGGCGTGGCTGACGGTCCGTCCGGTGAGGCCGTCGATCAGGGCCGGCCGGTCTCCGTACGCCGCCGCGTCGCCGAGCACCGCGTCGTGGATCGGGAGGTCGATCACCGGCACGTCGGGGAAGTCGCTGAGGAACACCAAGGTAAGCCTCCACTAAGGAAGTTGAAGTGGATTCGGGGCCGGCGACGGGTCTCGGGGGCGGGCCGGCCGGGGGCGCGTTCAGGAGCATACGGACAGCGGAGGCACGCTGGGCCATTGTGGGGAACGACGGCCGGAGCGCGCGTGGCACAGTTGCCGCCGGGGGGCGCCCGGTCGGACGGTGTGCACCACGGCCGCCCGCCCCCGGGAGCGGCCCCGGAACCTGGAGCACCCCTACCGTGAGAGCCACCTCCCCCGCCCTGCCGCCCGCCCTGCCGCCCGCACGCCGCCTGCTCGCCACCGCGGCGACCGCCGTCGTCCTCGCCCTCGGCAGCGCACCGCTCGCGTTCGCCGCGCCGGGCGACAACGGCGACGTCAAGATCCACGAGAGCACCACGCCGGTGAGCGACACGCGGGACGAACCCAAGGTCTGCGTGTTCTACCTGGACGCGTTCAACTTCGACACCGTCCAGCAGGTCAACTGGACGATCGAGCAGCAGCCGCCGACCGGCACGGCGCAGGTGCTCGCCGGGTCGATCACGCTCACCAACGGCACCGGCAACACCGGCAACTTCACCCTTCCGGACGGGCACTACAAGCTCGAATGGACGTTCGTGGGTGAGAGCGGGACGGCCAAGCAGAAGGTCTTCGACGTGTCCTGCGCCACCACCTCCCCGTCGCCCAGCGGCTCCCCGTCGCCCAGCGGCTCCCCCTCGCCCAGTGGCTCCCACAGCCCGTCCCCCAGCCCCTCCCCGACCCCCCCAAAGCCCCACCGCCCCCCCCCCACCAACCCCCCCAGCCATCCCCCCCCCGGCGGCCCCCCCGGGGCCCCCCCCACCGGTGGCGGCGGCACCTCCGGGGCCAACGCCGCCGTGGTGATCGGAGGGGTCGCGCTGCTCGTCGGTGCCGGCGGCCTCACCAGCCGCGCGATGCGCCGCCGTCCCGGGACCAATGCCGACTCCTGACCGCCCCTTCCGCGTGACGCCCGGCGGCCCCGGCCCGCTCACGGCCGGGGTCGTCGCGCTGGCACTCGCGGCGGGCGGCATCTGGCTCGTCCACGACGGCACCGCCGGGCGGGACGGGCCGCCGCTGCCCGCCCCGGCGCCCTCGGCGACCGCCACGGCCGTCCCGGCCCCGAGCCCCGGACGGCCGCCGGTGGCCGCGCCCTCGCCCCCGCCCGTCCCGGCCCACCCGCCGCTGCCCGCCTCGGTGCCGACCAGGATCCGGATCCCCGCGATCAAGGTCGACGCCCCGATCGTCGGCCTCGGGCTCGCCCCCTCCCGGCAGCTCAACACCCCGCCGATGGAGCAGCGCAACCTCGCCGGCTGGTACCGGGACGGCGCCACCCCGGGGGCCGCCGGCAACGCCATCGCCATCGGGCACGCGGACAACCGCAACGGGCCGGCCGTGTTCTACCGGCTCGGGCTGCTGCGTCCGGGCGACACCGTCGAGGTGACCCGCAAGGACCGGCGCACGGCGGTGTTCACGATCGACTCCGTCCGGGTGTTCCCGAAGGCGGACTTCCCGGACGCCCTCGTGTACGGCGCCACCGAGCGGGCCGAACTGCGGGTGATCACCTGCGGCGGCAAGTTCGACCGGAAGACCGGGTACGAGTCCAACACCGTCGTGTTCGCCCACCTGACCGACGTCAAGTGACCCTCCATCAGTACGACTTCGGCAGGCCGAGGGTGTGCTGGGCGACGTAGTTGAGCACCATCTCGCGGCTGACCGGGGCGACCCGGCCCACCCGGGTGGCGGCCAGCAGCGCGCCCAGCCCGTACTCCTGGGTCAGGCCGTTGCCGCCGAGCGTCTGCACCGCCTGGTCGACCGTGCGGGCGGCGGCCTCGCCGGCCGCGTACTTGGCCATGTTGGCGGCCTCGCCGGCTGCGACGTCCTCGCCCGCGTCGTAGAGCAGCCCGGCCTTCTGGGTCATCAGCCGGGCCAGCTCGATCTCCACCGCGCACTGCGCCAGCGGGTGGGCCAGGCCCTGGTGGGCACCGATCGGGGTCGACCAGACCGTCCGCGTCTTCGCGTACTCGACGGCCTTGCCGAGGGCCTGGCGGGCGAGGCCGAGCGAGAACGCGGCGGTGAGGATGCGCTCGGGGTTGAGGCCGGCGAAGAGCTGGAGCAGGCCCGCGTTCTCGTCGCCCACCAGCGCGTCGGCGGGCAGCCGGACGTCGTCCAGGAAGACCTGGAACTGCTTCTCGGGGGCGACGAGTTCCATCGGGATCGCCCGGTACTCGAAGCCCGGGGTCTCGCGCGGGACGACGAACAGGCAGGGCTTGAGCTTGCCGGTCCGGGCATCTTCGGTGCGGGCGACGAACAGGACGTCGTCCGAGTGGTCGATGCCGGAGACGAACACCTTGCGGCCGGTGAGCAGCCAGTCCTCGCCGTCGCGGCGGGCCACGGTGGAGATCCGGTGCGAGTTGGAGCCGGCGTCCGGCTCGGTGATGCCGAAGGCCATCCGGCGGGTGCCGTCGGCCAGTCCGGGCAGCCAGCGGCTCTTCTGCTCGTCCGTGCCGTAGCGGGCTATGACCGTGCCGCAGATCGCCGGGGAGACGATCAGCAGGAGCAACGGGCAGCCGGCGGTGCCCAGTTCCTCCAGAACGATGGCGAGGTCGGTGATGCCGCCGCCACCGCCGCCGTACTCGGCGGGCAGGTTGACGCCGAGATAGCCGGCCTTGCCGGCGTCGGCCCACAGTTCGTCGGCGGGTTCGCCGGCGCGGGCCTTGGCGAGGTAGTAGGCGGAGCCGTAGCGGCGGCCGAGGTCGCCGACGGCGCGGCGCAGGGCCTGGCGTTCGGGGGATTCGAGGAGCTGACTGCCGATGGCGGACATGCGGGTCCTTCCTCAGGCTTCCGTGGTGTGGACGACGGCGAGCAGGGTGCCGACTTCGACCTGCTGCCCCGGGGTGGCGCGGAGTTCGACGAGCGTGCCGTCGGCGGGTGCGGTGACGCGGTGCTCCATCTTCATCGCCTCCAGGAACAGCAGCGGCTGCCCGGCGGTGACGGTGTCGCCGACGGCGGCGGCGGTGCGGATGACGGTGCCGGGCATCGGGGCGAGCAGGGCGCCCGGTTCGGTCCGTGCGGCGGGGTCGGGGAAGCGGGGGACGGCGGTGAGGACGGTCGTGCCGTCGGGGGTCTCGACGAAGACCTCCGCGCCGTAGCGGGCGACCCGGTAGGTGCGGCGGAGGCCGGCGTGGCGGAGGGTGACGCCGTCCGGCTCGTGCGCGACGAGGTCCGTGTCCGGGTGATCCTCGGCCCGCAGGCCGTCCCGGGTGAGGCGGTAGCGGACCTCCAACTCCCCTGCGTCCGCCGAGCGGTAGCGCTTGACCTGCGGCTGGGACGGCAGGTTGCGCCAGCCGGACGGCAGCGGGGTACGGCGGGAAGCGGCGTCGGCGAGGGCGGCGGCCAGGGCCGCCCGGGCGGCACCCTTGTCGTCCGGGGCGGTGAGGTCGGCCGCGTGTTCGGCGAGGAAACCAGTGTGCAGGTGGCCCGCCAGGAAGGCCGGGTGGCGCAGCGCGCGGACGAGCAACTCCCGGTTGGTGGTGGGTCCGTGGAGCCGGGCCCGGGCCACGGCATCGGCAAGCCGGCGTGCGGCGGCGGCGCGGGTCGGGGCCCAGGCGATGACCTTGGCGAGCATCGCGTCGTAATGCGGGGTGATGGTGCTGCCGTTCGCGACGCCGGAGTCGAGGCGGATGCCGCTTCCTTCGAACTCCTCGTGTGGGATGGTGAGTTCGAAGTGGTGCAGGGTGCCGGTGGCGGGCCGGTGGTCGTAGGCCGGGTCCTCGGCGTAGAGGCGGGCCTCGATCGCGCAGCCGTGCGTGGGCGGGGGTGTGGCGGGGAGCTTCTCGCCCTCCGCGACGGCGAGTTGGAGGGCGACCAGGTCGAGTCCGGTGACGGCCTCGGTGACCGGGTGTTCGACCTGGAGGCGGGTGTTCATCTCCAGGAAGTGGAAGCGGCCGTCCTCGGCGAGGAGGAACTCGGCGGTGCCCGCGCCGATGTAGCCGATCGCGCGGGCGGCGGCGACGGCCGCCTCGTGCAGCGCGGTCCGCACGGCATCGGGGATCCCGGGCGCCGGGGCCTCCTCGATCACCTTCTGGTGGCGCCGCTGCAGCGTGCAGTCGCGGTCGCCGACCGCCCAGACC
>NZ_JBFBDY010000398.1:0-5844 GCF_040683475.1 Kitasatospora sp. NPDC093558
CCCTCGCCGCCGCGGCCGGCAGTCACGTCGCCCACGGCTGTACCGACGCCACCGTGACCGCCCTCCGGGCCCCGGTCCCGTCCCTCGCGGCGGGCGGCCTCACGATGGCCCTGCTCTTCCTCCTCCTCGCCCGCCTGCTCCGCATCACCGAGCTGCGCGCCCTCCCCGGCCTGCGCTGACCGGCGCCCGGAGGCCGTTGTCAGTGCCCCCGCCTATCGTGGGCCGGACTGCACACGAACCGAGGAGGGTGAGAAGTGATCGTCGAGCGCATGCGCGTGCACCGGGAGATGCTCACGGAGCGGCAGCTGTCGCAGTGGCCGTGGACGGTCCCGTGTGTGCGGGGCCTGCTCGGCGGCGGCATCGCCTTCCCCGCGCCCGTGACCTTCCTGGTCGGCGAGAACGGCTCCGGCAAGTCCACCCTGGTCGAGGCCCTCGCCGAGGCCTACGGCGTGGACACCTACGGCGGCCGGGCCGGCGCGCGCTACGCCGGCCCCCGGGAGCGCGGTGAACTCGGCGAGCACCTGCGGCTGGAGTACAGCGAGCGCGGGCGCGCCATGGTGGCCGGGCCGCGCTCGCGGCGGGGCGGCTTCTTCCTCCGGGCCGAGACGGCGATGAAGATGATGGAGGAGAAGCAGGGCCGAGGCCGCTACTGGAGGGAACGCACCGACCTGATGAGCCACGGCGAGGGCTTCCTCACCGTCTTCGAGTCGATGTTCCGCGAACCGGGCCTGTACATCCTGGACGAGCCCGAGGCGGCGCTCTCCTTCACCTCCAGCCTGCAACTCGTCGGCCTGCTACACGAACTCGGCCGCACCGGTGCCCAGGTCGTGTGCGCCACCCACTCGCCGATCCTCGCCGCCACCCCGGGCTCGGCCGTCCTGGAGGTCGGCGACCACGGCATCCACCCCACCCAGTGGCGGGACCTCGCGATCGTCGACCACTGGCGCCGCTACCTGGAACACCCCGAGGCGTACCTGCGCCACATAACCGACCCGCCGGAGCCCCCGGCCTGACCCACGTCCTCGATCGCCACGCCGCCGAAGCCGTTCCCCAGCTCGCCTACCACCCGCGGAGTACGTGAGCCCGGCCGGCCGACCGGGACCCGAGCGGCCGCACCCCGCCGCGCGCGTGATCTGCGACACGTCCTGCAACATGCGGGGTCCGTCAGGGACTCTGTGAGTCAGGAGAGTTGTCGTTCGAGGATGGGGGAAGCAGCGTGGGTCAGAGGCGGAGTGGTGGGCGTGGGGAGGCCGGGCGGCGGTCGCCGGCGCTGATCGTGGGGCGGACGGTGGCGTGTTCGGTCGGGCTGACGGTGTTCGTCTCCAGTGGGGTGGTCTGGTACGAGTACACGTCGCTGACCGACGGGATGACCACGTCCAACGCGATCGCCGTGACGAAGAAGGACGCGCCCAAGCACCTCGACAACTCGGTGAACCTGCTGCTGATCGGCCTGGACAGCCGCAAGAACATGGACGGTTCGGACGTCGACCCGTCCATCGTCCAGAACGAGCTGCACGCCGGCGCCGACTCCAGCATCGGCGGCTACAACACCAACTCGCTGATCCTGCTGCACATCCCCGCGAACGGCGGCAAGGTGCAGGCGGTCTCCATCCCGCGGGACGACTGGGTCATGACGTACAGCGGGGATGGCTCCTCGATGGGCATGGCCAAGATCAAGGAGGCGTACGGCAACGCCAAGGAGCAGTTCAACAAGAGCCCGAAGGCCAAGGGGCTCAAGGGTGCCGACCTGGAGAAGGCCGGCCGGGACGCCGGGCGCGCGGCCACCATCCGCACCGTCCAGAAGTTCGTCGACCAGCCGGTGGACCACATCGCCGAGGTCAACCTGATGGGCTTCTACGACATCGCCGACGCGCTCAAGCCGATCGAGGTCTGCCTCACCCACCCGGTGAACGACCCGATCATTCCCCGGACCCCCGGCAAGGAGGGCGGCGGCACCGGACTCAAGCTCCCGGCCGGGCACAGCTTCCTCAACGCCGCCGACGCGCTCTCGTTCGTCCGCCAGCGCCACAACCTGAACGACGGGCACGGGAACAACGACGACTTCGCCCGCACGCACCGCCAACAGGCCTTCATCTCCTCGGTGATGCACAAGCTCAAGCAGCAGGGCGTCATCGGCGATCTCGGGGCGATGCAGAAGATGTTCGGCGTGGTGCAGAAGGACCTCGTCATCGACAACGAGTGGAACATCCTGGACTTCGCCCAGCAGGCCCCGGCCCTGACCGGCGGCAACGTCGAGTTCAACACCCTGACGTACGACACGGGCGACAAGAAGGGCGACCCGCCGCAGGACGTCAACATCGTCACCCCGGCGAAGATCCAGAAGGTGGTCAAGCAGGTCTTCGGCGGTGCCGACGCCGCCGCTCCCGTGCCGGCCCCGACCGACGCGCCGAGCGCCGATGCGACCGCGACCCAGAGCCCGACCCCCACCCAGGCTGCCGCCCCGGCCACCGTGGACGTCTTCAACGCCTCCTCCGCCGCCGGGGTGTCCTCCTCCAACGAGGCCAAGGTCCTGGTCGGCATGGGCTTCAAGGAGGGGAAGACCGGTCCGGCCGCGACCAGGCCGAAGACCACCACCGTCACCTACGGCAAGGGCGCCAAGGAGGCCGCCGACCAGATCGCCGCCCGCTACGGCGTCACCCCCACCGAGTCCGCTTCGACCGGCGCCGGCCGGGTCGTGGTCACGCTCGGCACCTCGTTCGACGGCGTCGCCTCCGACCGGCCCGCCGCCCCCAGCGCCGCCCCGAGCGACCCGGCGGCCAACATCCCGATGCAGGGCCCCAAGGTCGAAGCCCAGTCCGACGGCGGCATCCCCTGCGTCTACTGACGCGCGGCGGGCGGTCGGCAGCCGGCGGTCGACGGCGGGCGGCGGGGGTCCTCCTTCACCGGCTGGACCCCGGCTGGACCCCGGCCGGCCCCCGGTTGGGCCCGGCCCGGCCGCCCGGCGATGTCAAAGAAACGGCCAAGTAAATCAACGATCTGTTGACGGGCCCCGACGGCACCTCTACGTTCCTCCACGTCTAGCGGAATTGTCATTCCGCACTGCGGAATTTCCTGTCCCGCACGTTCCCCGACCCGGAGAGACCTCGGATGCCTAATACTCCCGATACGGGCAACACGGCCTGGCTCATGGCGAGCACCGCCATGGTGCTGCTGATGACCCCCGGCCTGGCCTTCTTCTACGGCGGCATGGTCAAGACCAAGCACGTGCTGGTCATGCTCAAGATGAGCTTCGTCTGCCTCGCCCTGGTCACCATGCTGTGGCTGGCGGTCGGCTACAGCCTCGCCTTCGGCAAGGACGTCGGCGGCCTCGGCCTGATCGGCACGCCCGCGCACTGGATGATGCACGACATCGGGATGGCCAGCCTCAGCGGCTCCATCCCGACCGTCATCTTCTCGGCCTTCCAGATGGCGTTCGCGATCATCACCGTCGCCCTGATCAGCGGCTCGATCGCGGGCCGGGCGACCATGCGCGGCTGGCTGTGGTTCGTCGTCGCGTGGACCCTGTTCGTCTACGTGCCCATGGCGCACTGGGTGTTCGCGCCCGACGGCTGGATCACCGCGCACCTCGGTGCGCTGGACTTCGCCGGCGGCCTGCCGGTGGAGATCAACTCCGGCGCGGCCGGGCTGGCGGTCGCGATCGTGGTCCGCAAGCGCAAGGACTTCGAGCGCGAGACGATCCGCCCGCACAACCTGCCGCTGGTCGTCGTCGGCCTCGCGCTGCTGTGGTTCGGCTGGTTCGGCTTCAACGCCGGTTCCGCCCTGCAGACCGGCGGCACCGCGCCGATGGCCTTCCTCAACACCCAGCTCGCCGCGTGCGGCGCGATGGTCGGCTGGCCGCTGATCGAGAAGTGGCGCCTCGGGCACGTCGAGATGCTCGGCGTCGCGTCCGCCGCCGTGGCGGGCATGGTCGCCATCACCCCGGCCTGCGGCGAGGTCTCCCCGGTCGGCGCGCTGGTGATCGGCTTCGTCGCGGGCGTGGTCTGCGCGTTCGCGATCAACCTCAAGTACAAGCTGCGCTACGACGACACGCTCGACGTGGTGGGCGTGCACGGCTGGGGCGGGATCGTCGGCGTGCTGGGCATCGGCCTGTTCGCGACCTTCCAGATGAGCGGCAAGAAGGGCCTGTTCTACGGCGGCGGCGTCGACCTGCTGTGGCGTCAGGCCGTCGGCGTCGTGGTCTGCGCGGCCTTCTCCTTCGGCGTGACGTGGCTGATCGCCCAGGTGATCGAGAAGACCGTCGGCTTCCGTGCCGCCGAGGAGTACGAGCACGTCCCCGGCGCGGAGGAGGAGCAGGCGTACGACGACGAGACGATCGCCGAGATCCGCCGGCGCCTGACGGCGGCCCGGGTGCCGGTCTCCGTGGGCGCCGGTGCTGCCAAGGACGGTGTGCAGGCCGGCTCCGCCACGGTCGACGCCGAGCTGCTCGCCGAGCTCCGCCAGGTCCTCGAACGCCGTGAGCAGGAGAAGTGATGCCCCAGCCCTTCGACTCCGGCAACGCCGCCTGGCTCATCATGGCCGCCGCCATGGTGCTGCTCATGGCGCCCGGACTGGCGTTCTTCTACGGCGGCATGGTGAAGACCGGTCAGGTCATCGCGATGCTCAAGATGTGCTTCGGCTGCGTGGTGCTGGTCAGCATCATCTGGTTCGCCCTCGGTTACACCCTGGCCTTCGGCCACGATGCGGGCGGACTCGGGGTGATCGGCGGGCTGGACCACGTCTTCATGTCGGGGGTCGGCCTGACCAGCCGTACCGGCGACACCCCGACGGTGACCTTCTCCGTCTTCCACATGTCCTTCGCCATCGTCACGGTCGCGCTGATCAGCGGCTCGGTGGCGGGCCGGGCGAAGATGAAGGGCTGGCTGGTCTTCGCCTCCGCCTGGACCCTGCTGGTCTACGTCCCGATGGCGCACTGGGTGTTCGCGCCGGACGGCTGGGTGGCCGAGCAGCTCGGCGCGGTCGACTTCTCCGGTGGTACGGTCGTCGAACTCGCCTCCGGCGCAGCCGGGTTGGCGCTGGCGGTGGTCGCCGGACGGCGGGAGGACTTCGAGCGGCAGCCGATCCGTCCGCACAACCTGCCGCTGGTCGTGATCGGCCTCGCGCTGCTGTGGTTCGGCTGGTTCGGCTTCAACACCGGCTCCTCGCTGGGCGTGCCCGGCGCCGCGGCGATGGCCTTCGTCAACACCCAGTTCGCCGCCGGCGCCGCCATGGCGGGCTGGGCGGTGACCAGTTGGTGGCGCACCCGCCAGGTCGGGCTGCTCGACATCAGCATGGGCGCGGTCACCGGCATGGTCGCGATGACGCCCGCGGCCGGCGACGTCACCCCGCTGTGGGCCTCGGTGATCGGCTTCCTGGCCGGCCTCACCTGCGCCTTCGCGATCAGCTGGAAGTACCGCTTCGGTGTCGACGACACCCTGGACGTGGTCGGCATCCACGGCTGGGGCGGCCTGTTCGGCATGGTGATGGCCGGACTGGCGGCGACCGGTGCGATGACCGGCAAGAAGGGCCTGTTCTACGGCGGGGGCTGGGACCTGCTCGGCAAGCAGCTGGTGGCCGTACTGGTGATCGGCCTGTTCTCGTTCGCGATGACGGCGCTGATCGGCAAGGTGGTCGACCGCACCGTCGGCCTGCGCCAGTCGCACGCGGCCGAGGAGCACGAGCAGGTCTACCAGAACGACTGGGACGTCCAGTTCAAGGAGATCGCCGACGCCCTGCGCGGCAGCGGCATCGACGAGCGCGGCCCACTGGGCGACTCCGGGGGAGACGTGGAGCCCGGCTGAGATGTCGGTGAGCGCCAGGTTGACCACGTTCATGTCGAGCATCGCG
>NZ_JBFBDY010000399.1:0-5839 GCF_040683475.1 Kitasatospora sp. NPDC093558
CGTTCGGCGGCGGTCTCGGTGAGTTCGCTCCGGCCGCAGCCGACGGCGCCCTCCAGGAGCAGGATCCGGCCGCAGCCGGCCCGGCCGGCGGCGAGCGCGGTGTCGATCTCGGAGAGTTCCGACTCACGTCCGATCAGCATGAATTGATCCCCCGTTGGTCACGCAGATGGGAGTGGACCCGGACGGCCCGCGTCGGCAGTACACCTGCGACGCGGCGGCACGGGCTGCGCAGCGGAACGAGCTGCGCGGCGGCACGAGCTGCGCCGGTCCGTCTGTCGCGCTCCGCCGATCAGCTTAGGAGCGGCCCGCCCGCCCGGGCCCCGCCCGGACGCTGGCCGCAAGTTGCACCGCAGCAACTCACCGGTCCGGAAGGCCGGGGCCCCGCGACCTCCCGACAGGCTCCCCCGCCGAACAGGGGACCACCGCCGGCCACCGTCGCAGTACTGGCCGTGCAACATCCTGCCAGCGTCCCCCGGTGGCCCCGCCGCGGATCGTCCGCGCACCCTGATCACCGGGGGCACGGGTCCGTGCCGACGCGACACGGGTCCGTGCGACGCGAGGAGAATCCATGACGGACGTCACCACCATGGCCGGCCGGCCGGCCGCACACCACGCCCACGGCGGCGGCGCCCATGGCAGCGAGAAGAACGGCAGCAAGAACAACGGCAGCGAGACGAACGACAGCGGCACCCGCCACCTCGTGCACTGCCCGCCGTCGTGGGAGAACTACCTGCTCGACGCCCCCAGCCTGGGCGACGAACACTTCATGCTGACCGGCGAACTGCCCGTCCGCCACCCGCTGTTCAACGACGGCCCGGGCCTCTTCCACGACATGCAGACGGTGACCGAGTCGGTGCGGGAGATCGGCGAGTTCGTCGGCCACCGCTACTTCGGCGTCCCGGTCGACCGCACCGGGCTGTTCCACGGCTTCGTGCTGACGCTCACCGACCTCGCCGCGTGGCGGGTCGTGCCGGGCCGGCGGCCCCGGCTGAGCACCGAGATCCGGGCGACCCCGGCGAACGTCGTCAACGGCGTGCCGCGCGGCCTGGACTTCCGGCTCCTGGCCCGGGTGGACGGCACCCCGTGCGCGACCGGTTCGGCGGGCCTGGTCTTCCTCATGCCCAAGCTGTACGGGAACCTGCGCGCCCACAACCAACGGGCCGTGCGCGCCGCGCCCGAGCTGGACGACCGTCCGACGGGCCCGGTGCGGGCCGCCGACCCGGCCGAGGTCGGCCGCGCGAGCGCCGCGAACGTCGTCGTCGCCCGGCCCGATCCGGACTCCCGCGACCGGCTGAGCACCTGGGTCCTCACCCGGGACGTCGGCCCGGTCTTCGCGGCGGGCGAGCAGCGGCGGCCCGACTTCGCCGGCGGCGACCGGCGGCCCGGCGACGAGCGGCTGCCCGGCCTGCACCTGCTCGAATCCCTGCGCCAGGCCTCGCTGTTGGCCGCCGGACGAGCCCGCGGGCTCACCGCGTCGCGCTGTGTGCTCGCGTCCCTGGAGGTGCGCTTCCGCAGCGAGGCCGAGGCCGCGCTGCCGCTGCGCTGCCTGGCCGCCGCCGAGCCGGTCGGGCGCGACGCCCACGGCCGGCCGTCCGTGCCCGTCACCGTCACGCTGACCCAGTGCCGCCGGACCGTGGCCGAGGCGCGCACCGTCGTGGTCCAGGACTTCTGAGAGGCCGCCGCACATGAGGTTCCGGATCCTGGGGCCGCTGGAGATCACCGGCGCCCCGGACGCCGCCGACGCCCCGGGCCCGGCCGACACCGCCGGCACCGGGAGCGGGGCGCCGCGCGCGCCCAAGCTCAGGGCCGTGCTCGGCACGCTGCTGGTGCGGGCCAACGAGGTCGTGTCGGTCGACAGCCTCATCGACGAGCTGTGGCCGGACTCCCCGCCGCGCACCGCCACCAGCACGCTCCACGTGTACGTCTCCCACCTGCGCAAGCTGCTGCGCGCCGCGGACGCCAACCAGGGCCCCGCGACGCTGCTCACCCGCAGCCCCGGCTACCTGCTGGCCGCGCGCACCGACGAGGTCGACGCCACCGTGTTCACCGAGCTGCACGAGCAGGCCACCGTCGCGCTGGAGGAGGCCCGTTACGCGCGGGCCGTCGAGCTGGAGCAGCGCGCCACCCGGCTGTGGCGCGGCCCGCTGCTGTCCGACACCCCGCACGGGCTGCTGCTGGAGAGCGCCGCGACCCGGCTCGGCGAGGCCCGGCTGGCCGCCGTCGAGCAGCGCATCCTCGCCGAGCTCCACCTCGGCCGGGGCGCCGCCCTGGTCAGCGAGCTCCAGGCGCTCACCACCGAGCACCCGCTGCGCGAGGAGTTCCACGCCCAGCTGATGCTGGCGCTGTGCCGCAGCGGGCAGCAGGCCGAGGCGCTGCGGGTGTACGCGCAGGTGCGGCACACCCTGGTCGACGAGCTCGGGATCGAACCAGGACCGCGGCTGCGCCGGCTGCACCGGCAGGTGCTGGACGGCGACGAGGCGCTGCTGCCGCCGGGGCGGGCGACGCTCGTCGAGCACGCGCCGGAGCCGGGCGCCGCACAGGTGACGCCCGCCGAGGAGCCGGCCCCCGTACCGGTCAGCCTGCTGCCCGCGCCCGACCCGGACTTCACCGGGAGGAGCGAGCAACTCGCCCAGGTGGAGCACCTGTTGCTGACCGCACCGGCCGGCGGATGGGTGGCCGTGCTCGGCCTGCCCGGCAGCGGCACCTCGGCGGTGGCCGCGCTCGCGGCCCGGCGGGTCGCGGAAGCCTTCCCGCACGGGACGCTCTACCTCGACCTGCGGCCCTCGCACGGGCCCGAGCTGGGCCCGGTCGAGGCCGCGGCGGCGCTGCTGCGCCGGGCGGGGGCCGCGCCGCCGCGCGAACCGGTGGAGGAGCTGCAACTCCTGCTCGCCCGGCGGCGGATGCTGCTCGTGCTCGACCACGCGGCCACCGAGGAGCAGGTCCGCCCGCTGCTGCCGACCACGCCCGGCAGCGCGGCCCTCGTCACCGGCCGGCTCGCCCCGACCGGCCCGGCCGGCATGCTGCCCGTCGTCCTCGGCGGACTCACCCGCGCCGAGGCCCGCGAGCTGCTGGCCACCCGCAGCACGGCCGCCCGCGGCGCGGACAGCCACCACACGTCCACCGACGACGCACGCGCCGCCGACGAGCTCACCCGCCTGTGCGGCGGCCTCCCGCTCGCGCTGCGGGCCGTCGCCGCCCGCCTCGCCGCCCGGCCCGAACTCACCGGCGCGGCCCTCGCCGCCCGCCTGCGGGACGAACGCACCCGCCTCGCGCTGCTGCGCGTCGGCGGCCTGGACGTGCGTGCCCGGCTGCACGGCGCCTACGCCCGGCTCGACGCCGCCGAGCAGGACGGCTTCCGGCTGCTCGGCCTGCTGCCGCGCGGCCGGTTCGGGGTGGGCGCGGCGGCGGCCGTCCTCGGCCGCGAGCCGGTCGAGGCGGCGGTGCTCGCGGAGGCGCTGGTCGGGCGCCACCTGCTGGCGCCGGTCGGCGCCGACGCCTACGCCCAGCACGAGCTCCTACGGCTGCTGGCCCGGCAGTTGCTCGCCGAACGGGACGCCGCGCCCGCCGTCCGCGCGGCCACGGCCCGGATGTGCGGGTGGTACGCGGAGGAGGCGGAGGCCGCGGCCCGGCTGCCCGGCGCGTCCGTCTTCACCCCCGAGGGCCCGCCCCGCCGAATCGAGCTGGTGTACGCGCTGCGGGCGGCGCACGAGGCCGGCCTGTGGCGGCTGACCGTCCGCCTCGCCGACGCCCTCAGCACCCCGCTCGAACGTGACGGCGCGTGGGACGACTGGGCCACCGCCCACGGACTCGCCCTCGACGCCGCCCACCGCTGCGGCGACCGCAGGGCGGAGGCCAGGATGCTCCGCTCGATGGGCGAACTCGCCTGGTACCAGCGCGACCTGGACCGCGCCGAGGCGTGCTACCGGCAGGCCGCCGGACTCGCCGACGACCCGTCCGAGGGGGCCCGCATCCTGGTCGGCCAGGCCGAACTCCTGCTGGACGCGGGCGCCGTGGACGAGGCCCACGCGGTCCTCGTCCCCGCGCAGGCGCTCCTCGCGGACACCGCGCCCGACCGCGCCCACTTCGAGCTCCACCGCGCCCTGGCCCTCACCGCCCTGGAACGCGGCGCCCCGCAGGCCGCCCGCGCCGCGTTCGCCACGGGCGCCCGCGTCGCCGCCGCCCTGCGCGACCCGCGTCTGGAGTCGTACGCGAGGCGCCGGCTGCGCAACGCCGACGACCCGCTGGACGCCATCGAGGTCCGCCCGGGCCTCTGGCGCCTGCGTACCGCCCCGAGACCGCCCCGAACCCGCGCGGCCGACAGCCGGCTCCTGGCCGGCGCCGGGAGCGACCGATGACCGGACGCACCACAGCCGGCCCGGCAGCGCCCGGCGCCGCAACCACCGACGCCCGACCTGCCGCACCCCACACAGCGACCACCCGCAAGCCCAACACCCGTACCAGAACGGGCCGATGACCGTGCACACGACGCTCACCGCACCCCCGACGCCGGCCACGGACGCGTCGGCCGCCACCGACGACCTCGTCGGCCGCGAAGCCGAGCTGCTCGCCGTGGCGGGCCGCCTGCACGACCCGGCCGTCCGGCTGCTGACGCTCACCGGCCCGGCCGGTGTCGGCAAGAGCCGCCTCGCCGAGCTCGCCGCCCGGACCGTCCGCCCCGCGTTCCGGTCCGTGGCCGCCCTCGACCTCGGCGCCACGGACGACGCCGCCCCGCCCGCCGACCGCATCGCCCAGGCCGTCACCTCGACAGGAGCGGGCGACCCCGCCGACCGCCTGCTCCTCGTCCTCGACGGCTGCGACCACGCCGCCCGCCCCGAGCCCGCCGTCCTCGCCGCCCTGCTCGCGGCCCAACCCGGCCTCACGCTGCTCGCCACCGCGCTGCGCCCCCTCGGGGTGTACGGCGAGCACCTCATGCCGCTGGCGCCGCTACCGCTCCCCCCCGAGTGGGATATCCCCGACGAGCTGGGCCGGGCCCCCGCCGTCGAGCTGTTCGTCCGCCGGGCCGCCCAGGTGCGGCCCGGCTTCGCGCTGACGGAGGAGAACGCCGACGCCGTCGCCGAGCTGTGCCGCCTTCTCGAAGGACTGCCGCTGGCCGTCGAGTTGGCGGCCGGACGACTACGGTTGTTCCAACCCAGGGAACTGCTCGACCAGTTGCGCCGTGCAGGTGTGAACTCGCTGGCCGGTGGCGCCGCCTACGCGCCGCCCCGCCACCGTTCGCTCGCCGCACTCGCGCAGTGGCAGTGCGAGGGCCTGGCCCCGGCCGAACTCGCCCTGCTCCAAAGGCTCTCGGTCCACGTCGACGGCTTCGCCTCCAGCGCCGTCGACCGCCAGGAGGCAGCGGCCTTCGAGGCGCTCCTGGACCACGGCGCACTCACCGTCACCGGCTCCCGCTTCGCCGTTCCCGAGCCGCTCCGCTCCAACTTCTCGTGCTCCCCGCCGAGTTCCGCACACGACCGCCACTCCGAGCACTACCAGCAGCTGGTGGCCGCCGCCGCTCCCCGACTCGCGGGGACCGAACAGGCGCACTGGCTCGCCGTCCTGGCCGCCGAGGGCCCGAACATCGAGGCAGCCCTGGACCACCTCCAGGAGCGCGGCGACCACCAGGCCGCGGCGGCCACCGCCCTCGGGTGCCTGGAGTCCTGGCTGGCCCGGGGCCGGCTCCGCCAGGGCCTCGACCGGTACGACCGCCTCGCCGCCGCCCCCGGCCTGCCCGAGCAGCTGACGGCCCAACTCACCGACGCGTCGGGCGTCCTGGCCCTGACGCTCGGCAGCCCCGCCGACGCCGCCGAGCGCCACCGCCAGGCCCAGGCGGCCGGCCGCC